>NZ_JBFADM010000008.1:70071-178375 GCF_040641355.1 Streptomyces sp. NPDC020996 | reverse complement strand
GGAGACCAGGGGCTCCACGTCGATCCTGTCCCGGGCGGCGAGGTCGAGGAAGCACGCCAGGTTGCGGCGCTCGGTCCAGCGCACGTAGCCGATCGTAACGGTAGGAACACGAAGCCGCTCGGCGTCGTCAAGATCCATACTGTCTTCCGCGTGGATGGGATCGATGTAGCCAACGGAGTCGCGGGCGCCGTCATCGGCATGGTGTTCGCCGTGCTGTTCCAGCAGCCGTTGCAGGACGCCTGGTACCGCCTGCGCAGACGCTCGGCCGGCGCGATCCGCGCCTTGGCGCGTGGGGACGAGTCGGGACCCGCCTGGCGTACGTTCTCACTCGGGCCCCTGCACACCTCAGCCCTGATCGTCGAAGGGGATGGAACGTCTCCGATACCGTCCGAGACGATCCACATCCACGTGCTCGACGGCGAGGTGGAGCTGCCGCCGGACATGGTCCCCTGGCGAGCGGAGATCGCGGAGCAGAGCGAGAGCCTGCGAGCGGAGGGACGCGCACCTCTGTGGAACGGACCCCGTTACGCGGTCGAATCGTTCGACCTGTCGCGTACCGCTCTGGACGAGACGCCCGAAGTCCACCTGAGGCTCAGGCCGACCGACTACTACACCTTCCTGGCCGCCCAGCAACTCGACCGCCGGCTGCCTGACGGCACGACACCCCGCTCCCGCTACCTGGACCCGGACCGGCCGCTCGAGGCGCCGGACTTCCTCCAGTGCAGCTTCGCCGTCAACATCGCCGTCGTCACCGCCGACGACATGCTGGTGGTGAGCAGGCGCAGCGACCGGGTGCGCATGGCGCCGGGCGTCTGGAACTCCTCCGTCAACGAGGGTCTGTCCCGCCACATCGACTCGTCGGGCAGGAACGCGCCGGACCTGCACGCCGTGGCCCGGCGGGGGATGCGGGAAGAGCTGTCCCTGGAGCCGCACGAGTACACGCTCGACCTCCTGGCGTTCGTGCTCGACGTCGACAAGCGCCACTGGAGCGCTCACTTCCACGCCAGGCTGACGCAGCTCAGGAGCGCGGACCTCCAGGCCCGTATGAGCAGGGGCGTCGCGGACCGCTGGGAGCACGCGACCATCGACTACGTACCCTTCAACCCGGCAACGGTGATCAAGTACCTGATGCGGGACGACCGCGTCCACCGGTGGGCGCCCTTGGCGCCGGCGCTGTTCCACCTCTCTCTCGTGCACGCCTACGGCCGTACGCCGGTGGAACGGGCCGAGGCGCAGATCATCAGGCGTCTGTAGGCGCGGCATGCGCGCCCCCGGGGTCCGGAGGGCGCAGGCTGCGTGCGTCCGCCCTGGTCACTCCGGCCGGTGTTCCGGGCCTCCGAAGTCCGGGCTGGTGTAGTCCGGGCTCGTGAAGCTCGGGCGCGGGCCGGCGGCCGGGCCGTCGTCCGGGCTGCTGAACCCCGGCCGGTCGTAGCCGAGTTGCGGAATGCGGCCGCTCGGCGTGGGCTGTGCCGTCCGCCGGAGTACGGCAGCGGTGGCGGGATCCTCGAGCGCCTCCCGCAGGAACGGGAGGACGCCGCGTTCCAGCAGGGCCTCGCGCCAGGCTTCCCTGGCCCGGAAAACCTCCGCGCCCGACTCCCCGTAGGACCCGGCGTCGAACGACGGCCTGTTGCGCAGGGCGGTGAGCAGGAGCCCGACGGCGGCGACGAGGATGGCGACCGCGGTCATGGCACCGAACACCCACCCGGCGGTGAGCAGGGTCCTGCCGAACGCCTTGTGGGGGGCGAACGACTTGATGACGTAGCCGACGAGCAGGAAGATCGCCGCTGCTGTTCCGGCGAGGACGGGGGTCAGGACGGCGGCGACGGCGACGGCGCCCGCGCCGGCCGCCTCGTCGGTCTCGGCTGTCCCGCCGAGCGTGGTGGCGAGCCCCAGCCCGCCGCCCGTGCCCGGCTCGTCCGGGCCGGACGCGTGGGCGGACGACGGGGTGGGCGGCGCCGGCCGGCGCAGTTCCTCGCGGACCTTCACGTAGTGCTGGTACTCGGCCGCCGCGGCGGCCGTGATGAGCGCGGTGGCGTTCAGCGCCATGGTGCGCAGCTGTTCGGAGTTGAGCCGCTGTCCCACAGCGGCGAGTTCCGGGCGGTGTGGTGCCAGACGCAGCGCCTCATCGAGGATCCGCTCGTATTCCTGGCGGTCCTCGCTCAGCAGGTGCTGCGGAATGCTGTTCATGTGCATCCCCCGATGCTCCGTAGGGCTTGGGGCTCGCATGACAACGAGCCGTCGGGCAGAAACGGAGGGGAGCCTGCTACGGATAAGCCGATGGTAGAGCGGTGGGGGCGCGCGGTGACAGGGGGTTTCCGGAAATTGGGCCCTGGCCTGCGCTGTTGGGAGCGCTCCCGGCGAGCGGGGGCGCCTGCCCGGTGAACGCTCAGGCCTCCAGCGGAAGCTGCTGGACCAGCAGTTTTCCGGCCATGGTCACTCCGCCGTCCATGGCGATGGCCAGTCCGTCGGCGTAGACGTGCGGTCCCTCGACCACCGGACCGCTGTCGTCCCCGCCGTCCTCGGAGCCGACCTGGCCGAGGAGATACGGGATGGGGCTGTGGCCGTGAACGATACGGGTGCCGCCGTACGTATCCAGCAGGGAGCGGACGTGGTCGGCGCCGCCCTCGTCGCGGAAGGAGAAGCGCTTGGTGAACTTGCGGAAGAGGTCCCAGCACTCGTCGGCGTCGTTGCGCGTGAGCGTCTCGCGGACGGTGTCGTTGACCGCTTCGATCGAGTCGCCGTAGTCGAGGTAGGCGGTGGTGTCGGAGTGGACGAGCAGGTAGCCGTCGACCTCCTCGACGGCGTCGAGGCGGGCCATCCACTGCAGGTGGTGGTCCTGGAGGCGGTCCATATCGGTCTTCTGGCCGCCGTTGAGCAGCCAGGCCGCCTGGAAGGTGGCGGTGCCCGCGCCGGAGTTGACGGGGGTGTCGCCGAACCGCTTGGCGCCCAGCAGCAGCAGCTCGTGGTTGCCCATGAGGGCCTTGCAGTAGCCGCCGGCCGCGGCGGCCTCGGCGGACAGCCGCATCACGAGGTCGATGACGCCGATGCCGTCGGGGCCGCGGTCGGTGAAGTCGCCGAGGAACCACAGCCGGGCGGTGCCCGCGCTCCAGTGGCCGGCCGCGTCGATGAGGCCCTTCTCGCGCAGGGCGGCCACCAGTTCGTCGAGGTAGCCGTGCACGTCTCCGACGACGTACAGCGGTCCCGGCCCGTCGGTGTGCGGCGGGGCGGGCGCGGGAGCCGGGGCGACGGTCACCTGGAGCGTGTCACCGCGCTTGATGACGGGCAGGTCGCGCTCGGTGGGCGTGTAGCCCTCCGGGTGGGCGGCCTCGTGGGGCGGGACGACATCGCCGGGGTGCGCGCTGTGGCCGTACGGACCGGTCTCGTGGACGTACGCCGGTACCCGGAAGTCGCGCAGCGTCGCCGTCCGCTCCACCTCGGGTCCCTGACCGGCCCCCTGAGTCATCAGACCCCTCCACCATCGCGCCGCATCTGCACCGCTTCGGACTGCCTGGTCGCAGCGGCCCGCGGTGTCGTGGGCCCATCATAGGAACGCGGATCGCGCCATGTGATGACCCAGGGGTGCTCAATCGGAACAAGAGTCCTGTTCACTGTGGCTTTCGCCCCGGTTGAGCAGGGCTTCGACCGTCTGCCGACGGTACCTCTTCTACTCCTCCTCGGGCGACCGCGGCGGGCTGACCGTCGTCCGCTGCGGGCGTCGCTGCGAGGAAGTGCGCACGATCAACTCGGTCGGTATCACCTGCTCGACCGGTTGGTCCGATTCGACCCCCTCGATCGCGTCGATGAGAAGCTGCACCACGGCCGTGCCGATCCGGCGCGGTTTCAGCGACAGCGTGGTGATGGGGGGCTCGGTGTTGGCGTACACGGTGGACTCGCTGCAGCAGACCAGAAGCAGGTCGTCCGGTACCCGCAGGCCGTAACGACGGGCGGCGGCGAGCAGATCGGTGCCGTTGGGGTCGAACAGGCCGTAGACGGCGTCGGGCCGGTCGGGGCGGGCGAGCAGCCGGTCGGCGGCGACGGCGCCCGCGCACGGGTCGTGTGCCGGGTAGGCCTCGTACACCGGGTCCTGGCCGACGCGCTCGCACCAGCGCAGGTACGCCGTGGTCGACAGGTGGGTGTACGTGTCCGTGGTGGTGCCCGTCAGCAGGCCGATGCGGCGGGCGCCGGCGTCGGCCAGGTGGTCGAGGATGCCGAGGACTGCGGCCTCGTGGTCGTTGTCGACCCAGGCGGTGACCGGGAGCGCGCCGGCCGGGCGGCCGTCGGAGACGACCGGTAAGCCCTGCCGGACCAGCTCGCTGACGACCGGGTCCTGGTCGGAGGGGTCGATGACGACCGTGCCGTCCAGGGCGACGTTCGACCACACGTCGTGCCGCGAGGTCGCGGGCAGGATGACGAGCGCGTAGCCGCGGGCGAGCGCGGCGGAGGTGGCGGCGCGGGCCATCTCGGCGAAGTAGGCGAACTCGGTGAAGGTGAAAGGTTCATCCCCGTACGTCGTCACGGTCAGACCGATCAGGCCGGACTTGCCGGTACGGAGGGTCCGGGCGGCGGCCGAGGGACGGTAGCCCAGCCGGTCGGCGACCTCGCGCACATGGCGCCGGGTGGCGTCCGGGAGCCTGCCCTTGCCGTTGAGGGCGTCGGAGACGGTCGTGATGGAGACTCCGGCGGCGGCGGCCACGTCTCTGATGCCCGCCCGGCCCGGCCGGCTGCCTCGCCGTGAGGTTTCCGCGCGGCTCACCTGGTGCTTCCCTGCTGCTGTCATGGCGAGCCGATAGTAGGGCTCATGCGGTGGGGTAGGGCGGACGCATATGCACGCGTTGACAGGCACGTTTCTGCATGGTCATTTGCCACTAACGTCCTGTGAAACGAAGCCAGTTGAGCGATTCGATGGCATTACGTGACTTGTCGGCACGCATGAGCCTGCCAAGTCACCGATGTTTCGAAGAGGTCTCAACTCACCTTCACGAGCGATGCGCGCCACGGCGCGAGCCACCGGCGCGTAGATATATGTGACAGCGCCCCTGGTTTCATGGGGATTCGTACGTCGATGCCCGTGATGTCGTCGGAAAGTACGAGGTCAGCGCGCACCTGTACGCAACGGCCCCGAATCCTCATAAGGTGAGAAGTATTGGATGCCGGTGGTCATGAGGAGGACTGCGGTGAGCGAGACGAGCCCCAAGCTGCGCGCCGAGCTGGAGGGTATCCCCACCTACAAGCCGGGCAAGCCCGCCGCAGCCGGGGGACCGGTGGCCTACAAGCTGTCCTCCAACGAGAACCCCTACCCCCCGCTGCCGGGTGTGATGGAGACCGTGGCGGCCGCCGCCGCCTCCTTCAACCGCTACCCCGACATGGCCTGCACGGGCCTGGTGGACGAGCTCGCCGAGCGCTTCGCCGTCCCGCCCTCCCACCTGGCCACCGGCACCGGCTCGGTCGGCGTCGCCCAGCAGCTGGTGCAGGCGACCTCCGGGCCCGGCGACGAGGTCGTCTACGCCTGGCGGTCCTTCGAGGCGTACCCGATCATCACGCAGATCAGCGGCGCGACGTCCGTGCGCGTGCCGCTGACGCCCGGTGACGTGCACGACCTGGACGCGATGGCGGACGCGGTCACCGACCGGACCCGTCTGATCTTCGTCTGCAACCCCAACAACCCCACCGGCACCGTCGTGCGGCGGGCCGAGCTGGAGCGGTTCCTCGACCGGGTGCCCTCCGACGTGCTGGTCGTGCTGGACGAGGCCTACCGCGAGTTCATCCGCGACCCCGAGGTGCCCGACGGCGTGGCGCTCTACCGCGACCGGCCGAACATCTGCGTCCTGCGGACCTTCTCCAAGGCCTACGGCCTCGCGGGCCTGCGCGTCGGTTTCGCGATCGCGCACGAGCCGGTGGCGGCGGCGCTGCGCAAGACCGCGGTGCCTTTCGGGGTGAGCCAGATCGCGCAGGAGGCGGCCATCGCCTCGCTGCGCGCCGAGGACGAACTGCTCGGCCGGGTCGGCTCGCTGGTGTGCGAGCGCACGCGCATGGTCGACGCGCTGCGCGCCCAGGGCTGGACGGTGCCCGAGACCCAGGCCAACTTCGTGTGGCTGCGGCTGGGGGAGCGCACGGCCGCGTTCGCGGCGGCGTGCGAGCAGGCGGGCGTCGTCGTGCGGCCGTTCCCGGGTGAGGGTGTGCGGGTCACGATCGGGGAGACCGAGGCGAACGACATCTTCCTGAAGGTGACGGAAGAGTTCCGCAAGGAGCTGTAGCCCCCGTCTTGACGCGGGCCAGTGCGGCGACCAGGGCCTGTCCGGCATGATCCGCCGGACAGGCCCTTGGTATGCCGGCCGCACGGCCGAGAGGAACCTCACAGGCGGGCGGCGCGGCCCGCCCGCCGTTCGCCGCCGACCTCGTGTCGACCCTCCGTGAGCAGCCCTTTCGCCGCCATGGGCCGGGCGGCCCTGTCCATGGGGGGCCGGTCGGTCGGCCTCAGGGACCCCCCGCCCATCCCGGTCCGAACGGGTATGCGTCATAATTCCTTGTGAATGTGAACGCGTTCACAAACGTGTCCCGGTTGCTCCGTTCCTGTGCCTTTGCCCTGGAGCAAACTGCCGCTTGTGACCACGGCCACGTAAGGAGACCACGACGTGGAAATGGCTTTGGCGCCGGAGACACTGGCGCGCTGGCAGTTCGGTATCACCACCGTCTACCACTTCCTCTTCGTCCCCCTGACGATCTCGCTCGCCGCCCTCACGGCCGGCCTGCAGACCGCCTGGGTGCGCACGGACAAGGAGAAGTACCTCAGGGCGACGAAGTTCTGGGGCAAGCTCTTTTTGATCAACATCGCGATGGGCGTGGTCACCGGCATCGTGCAGGAGTTCCAGTTCGGCATGAACTGGTCCGACTACTCGCGCTTCGTCGGTGACATCTTCGGCGCGCCTCTCGCCTTCGAGGCGCTCATCGCCTTCTTCTTCGAGTCCACCTTCATCGGTCTGTGGATCTTCGGCTGGGACAAGCTGCCGAAGAAGCTGCACCTGGCCACCATCTGGATGACCGCGATCGGCACGATCCTGTCGGCGTACTTCATCCTCGCGGCCAACTCGTGGATGCAGCACCCCGTCGGCTACAAGATCAACCAGGCGAAGGGCCGTGCCGAACTCACCGACTTCTGGCACGTCCTGACCCAGAACACCGCACTCACCCAGGTCTTCCACACGCTGTCCGCGGCCTTCCTGACCGGCGGCGCCTTCATGGTCGGCATCGCCGCCTGGCACCTGTTCCGCAAGAAGCACGTGACCGTGATGAAGACCTCGCTGCGGCTGGGCCTGGTCACCGTCGTCATCGCGGGTCTGCTCACCGCGGTCAGCGGCGACTTCCTCGGCAAGGTCATGTTCAAGCAGCAGCCGATGAAGATGGCCGCCGCCGAGGCGCTGTGGGACGGGCAGGACTCGGCGCCGTTCTCGGTCTTCGCCGTCGGCGACGTGGACAAGGGCCACAACAAGGTGGCCATCGAGGTGCCGGGCCTCCTCTCCTACCTCGCCGACAGCAATTTCACCTCGCACGTCCCCGGCATCAACGACGTCAACAAGGCCGAGCAACAGAAGTACGGGCCGGGTGACTACCGTCCGGTCATCCCCGTCACCTACTGGGGCTTCCGCTGGATGATCGGCTTCGGCATGGCGTCCTTCGCCATCGGCCTGGCCGGCCTGTGGCTGACCCGCAAGAAGTTCATGCTGCCGCAGCACCTGCGCGTCGGTGAGGACGAGGTGCCGCATCTGGTCCTGTTCAAGGACAAGGCGCTCAGCCCCAAGATCGGCAGGCTGTACTGGCTCGCGGCGATCTGGACCCTGGCCTTCCCGTTGCTCGGCAACTCCTGGGGCTGGATCTTCACCGAGATGGGCCGCCAGCCGTGGGCCGTCTTCGGTGTCCTGCAGACCAGCAGCGCCGTCTCCCCCGGCGTCTCGCAGGGCGAGGTCCTCACCTCGATGATCGTCTTCACCGTGCTCTACGCCGTCCTCGCCGTCGTCGAGGTCAAGCTCCTGGCGAAGTACGTCAAGGCCGGCCCGCCCGAGCTCACCGAGGCCGACCTCAATCCGCCCACGAAGATCGGCGGCGACACCCGTGACGCCGACAAGCCGATGGCCTTCTCGTACTAGGCCGAGGAGCTGAAGTCATGCACCTTCACGACGTCTGGTTCATCCTCATCGCCGTCCTGTGGATCGGCTACTTCTTCCTCGAGGGCTTCGACTTCGGGGTCGGCATCCTCACCAAGCTGCTCGCCCGCGACCGGCCCGAGCGGCGCGTGCTCATCAACACCATCGGGCCCGTCTGGGACGGCAACGAGGTCTGGCTGCTCACGGCGGGCGGCGCGACCTTCGCCGCCTTCCCCGAGTGGTACGCCACGCTGTTCTCCGGCTTCTACCTGCCTCTGCTGATCATCCTGGTCTGCCTGATCGTGCGGGGCGTCGCCTTCGAGTACCGGGCGAAGCGGCCCGAGGAGAACTGGCAGCGCAACTGGGAGAACGCGATCTTCTGGACCTCGCTGATACCCGCGCTGCTGTGGGGCGTGGCCTTCGGCAACATCGTGCGGGGCGTCAAGATCGACCAGAGCCGCGAATACGTCGGCACCTTCTGGGATCTGCTCAACCCGTACGCCCTGCTCGGCGGAGTGGTGACGCTGACGCTGTTCACCTTCCACGGGGCGGTGTTCACGGCGCTCAAGACGCTCGGGGACATCCGGGAGCGGGCGCGCAAGCTGGCCCTGCGGGTCGGTCTCGCCACCGCTGTTTCTGCACTGGTCTTCCTGCTGTGGACGCAGATCGACGGCGGGGACGGCAAGAGCCTGGTCGCGCTGGTCGTGGCGGTCGCCGCGCTGGTCGCCGCCCTTGTGGCGAACCAGGCCGGGCGTGAGGGATGGTCGTTCGCCCTCTCCGGAGTCACCATCGTGGCGGCGGTGGCGATGCTCTTCCTGACGCTCTTCCCGAACGTCATGCCGTCCTCGCTCAACAGCGACTGGAGCCTCACGGTCACCAACGCCTCGTCGAGCCCGTACACCCTGAAGATCATGACCTGGTGCGCGGGGATCGCCACGCCGATCGTGCTGCTCTACCAGGGCTGGACCTACTGGGTGTTCCGCAAGCGGATCGGTACGCAGCACATCGCCGCCGACACTGCCGCCGGAGCTGTGCACTGAATCTGCCGGGGAGGGTGTTTCACGATGTTCCGTCATGTTTCACGTGAAACACCCTCCCTGAACCGAAGGGCATGTTTCACGTGAAACCGATCGATCCCCGACTCCTCCAGTACGCCCGCGCCACCCGCTTCTTCCTGATGGCGGTCGTCGGCCTGGGCGCCGTCGGTGCCGGGCTGGTCATCGCGCAGGCGATGCTCATCGCCGAGACGGTGGTGGGCGCCTTCCAGCACGGCATGTCTGTCGCCGAACTCCGTACTCCGCTGCTGTTGCTGGTGGCCGTGGCGTGCGGGCGGGCCCTGGTGTCCTGGCTCACCGAACTCGCCGCGCACCGCGCGAGCGCGGCGGTGAAGTCGGAACTGCGCGGGCGGCTGCTGGAGCGCAGCGCCGAGCTGGGACCCGGCTGGCTCGGCGGGCAGCGGACCGGATCGCTCGTCGCCCTGGCCACCCGCGGGGTCGACGCCCTCGACGACTACTTCTCGCGCTACCTGCCGCAACTGGGGCTGGCGGTGGTCGTGCCGGTGGCGGTGCTGGCGCGGATCGTCACCGAGGACTGGGTCTCGGCGGCCATCATCGTCGCGACGCTCCCCCTCATCCCCGTCTTCATGGTCCTCATCGGATGGGCCACCCAGTCCCGGATGGACCGCCAGTGGCGGCTGCTGTCCCGGCTGTCCGGGCACTTCCTGGACGTCGTCGCCGGCCTGCCGACGCTGAAGGTGTTCGGGCGGGCCAAGGCGCAGGCCGAGTCGATCCGGCGCATCACCGGCGAGTACCGGCAGGCCACCATGCGCACCCTGCGGATCGCCTTCCTCTCCTCCTTCGCTCTGGAACTGCTGTCGACGCTGTCGGTGGCGCTGGTCGCCGTGACGATCGGCATGCGCCTGGTCCACGGCGAGATGGACCTCTACATCGGCCTGGTCATCCTGGTCCTGGCCCCGGAGGCGTATCTCCCGCTGCGGCAGGTCGGCGTGCGTTACCACGCGGCCGCCGAGGGACTGGCCGCCGCCGAGGAGATCTTCGCGGTCCTGGAGACGCCGGTGCCCGCCTCGGGGAACGGTGCGGTGCCGGAGGGCGCCCTCGCCTTCGAGGGGGTGACCGTCCGCTATCCGGGCCGCGCCGACGACGCCGTCTCGGACGTGTCCTTCGCCGTCGCGCCCGGAGAGACGGTCGCGCTCGTGGGGCCGAGCGGCGCGGGCAAGTCGACGCTGCTGAACGTCCTCCTCGGCTTCGTACGGCCGGCCGAGGGGCGGGTGTCGGTCGGCGGAGCCGACCTCGCCGGCCTCGACCTGGAGCAGTGGCGGTCACGGATCGCATGGGTGCCGCAGCGTCCGCACCTGTTCGCGGGCACCATCGCCGAGAACGTGCGGCTGGCCCGCCCCGACGCCGACGACGGTGCCGTGCGGCGCGCGCTGGAGGACGCCGGGGCGCTGGAGTTCGTGGACGCGCTGCCCGACGGCGCGGCCACGGTGCTCGGCGAGGACGGCGCCGGACTGTCCGCGGGGCAGCGGCAGCGCCTTGCGCTGGCCCGGGCGTTCCTCGCGGACCGGCCCGTGCTGCTGCTCGACGAGCCGACGGCGGCCCTGGACGGAGCCACCGAGGCCGGGATCGTCGAGGCCGTGCGGCGTCTGGCCGTGGGGCGGACGGTGCTGCTGGTGGTGCACCGGCCGGCGCTGCTCGGCGTGGCCGACCGGATCGTGCGGCTTCATGAGCCGGCCCCCGCCGCTCAGGCGGAGCACGCGACGGCCGAGGTGCGCGGCGCCGGAGGGACGACGTCCCCCCTCCCCGCCGCCCCGCTCGAACCCGAGACGGCGCAGACGCCCTCGGGCAGCCGGAACGTCCTCGCCCGCGTGCGGTCCATGTCCGCGGCGCGCCGCGGACGCCTCGCCCTCGCCCTGCTGCTCGGCAGCCTCGCGCTCGGCAGTGCCGTCGGGCTCATGGCCACCTCCGGATGGCTCATCTCCCGGGCCTCGCAGCAGCCTCCGGTGCTGTACCTGATGGTGGCCGTCACGGCGACGCGTACCTTCGGCATCGGGCGCGCCGTCTTCCGCTACGGCGAGCGGCTCGTGTCGCACGACACCGTGCTGCGGATGCTGGCCGACACCCGGGTCGCCGTCTACCGCCGTCTGGAGCGGCTGGCGCCCGCCGGACTGCGGCGGACCCGCCGGGGCGATCTGCTCTCGCGGCTGGTCGCCGACGTGGACGCCCTGCAGGACTACTGGCTGCGCTGGCTGCTGCCCGCGGGCGCCGCGGTCGTCGTGTCCGCCGTGTCCGTCGCCTTCACCGCCTGGCTGCTGCCCGAGGCCGGCGCCGCGCTCGCCGTGGGCCTGCTCGCGGCCGGGGCCGGCGTCCCGCTGGTGACCGGCGCCGTGGCCCGGCGCGCGGAGCGCAGGCTCGCCCCCGCCCGCGGGGCGCTGGCGACGCGGGTGACCGACCTGCTCACCGGCACCGCGGAGCTGACCGTCGCCGGCGCGCTGCCCGCGCGCACCGCCGAGGCGCGGCGGGTCGATGGAACGCTCACCCGGATCGCCTCGCGCGCCGCCACCGCGACCGCGCTCGGCGACGGGCTCACCGCCCTGCTGTCCGGCCTGACGGTCGCCGTCGCCGCCCTCGTGGGCGCCCAGGCGGTCGCCGACGGGCGGCTGAACGGCGTGGCCATGGCAGTCGTCGTCCTCACCCCGCTGGCCGCCTTCGAGGCCGTGCTCGGGCTGCCGCTCGCCGTGCAGTACCGGCAGCGGGTGCGCAAGAGCGCGGAGCGCGTGTACGAGGTGCTGGACGCCCCCGAGCCCGTACGGGAACCCGAGCAGCCGCGGCAGGCGCCCGCCTCGCCGTTCCCGCTCGTCGTCCGCGGCCTGGCCGCCCGGCACGCCGGACAGGACCGGGACGCGCTCGCCGGCCTCGACCTGACGCTGGAGCGGGGGCGCCGGATCGCCGTCGTCGGCCCCTCCGGCTCCGGCAAGACGACGCTGGCCCAGGTGCTGCTGCGCTTCCTGGACGCGGGCGCCGGTTCGTACACGCTGGCCGGTGTGGACGCGTACGCGCTCGACGGCGACGACGTAAGGCGGTTCGTCGGACTGTGCGCCCAGGACGCGCACCTCTTCGACAGCTCCGTGCGCGAGAACCTGCTGCTCGCCAAGAAGGACGCCACCGAGGACGAGCTGCGCGCCGCCCTGAGGCGCGCCCGGCTGCTGGAGTGGGCCGACGGCCTGCCCGAGGGGCTCGACACACTCGTCGGGGAGCATGGGGCCCGGCTGTCGGGCGGACAGCGGCAGCGGCTGGCGCTGGCCCGCGCGCTGCTTGCCGACTTCCCGGTCCTGGTCCTCGACGAGCCCGCCGAACACCTCGACCTGCCGACGGCCGACGCGCTCACCGCCGACCTGCTGGCGGCCACCGAGGGCCGCACGACGCTGCTCATCACCCACCGGCTGGCCGGTCTGCGGGCCGTCGACGAGGTCGTCGTGCTGGACGCGGGGCGGGTGGTGCAGCGCGGAGCCTACGCGGAACTGGCCGCTGCGGGCGGGCCGTTGAGCGACATGCTGGAACGCGAGGAGCAGTCGGAGCTGCTGGCGGCAGCGCGGTAGCGGCGGGGGCCGGACTGTCCCGGACTGGGCCGTTCGGGGCCGGCGGTCCCCCGGGTGCACGACGTGAACAGGCGCCGTGGGACCGTCGCGGGCACGATCGCTGACATGTGCTCACCTCATCGCCGGCCTCTGCTCGTTGTGGCGCTGCTGTGCGCGCTGACGGCGCCCTCGGCGCGGCCGGCCGGCGCGGTCGAGGGCGACGGTGCCGGCGACACGGCGATCAGCGCGCGGGTGGCCCGCCTGTACCAGGACGCGGTGGTGGTGACGCAGCGCTACGAGAAGGGCCGGCAGGAGGCCGAGGCGCAGCGGGCGCGGACCCGGCGGCTGGAGGCGCTGCTGGTGCGCGAGCGGCGGGAACTCGGCGTCCTGCGCGACGGCCTCGGGCGCATCGCCCGCGCCCAGTACCGCAGCGGTGGCGGGCTGCCGCTGACGGCGCGGATCGTGCTCGCGAGGAGCCCGGAAGAGCTGATGCGCGGTCAGCACCTCTTCTCCCAGGAGAGCCTGGTGCTCGACAACGCGCTGGACAGGAGCCGCCGGGCCGAGGCCCGGCTCACCGCGGACGAGGCCAGGGCGGCATCGGCGTGGCGGTCGCTGAGAAAGCGCAGCACCGAACTCGCCGCCATGAAGGACGCCCTCCAGCGCCTGCTCGAGGAGGCGCGGGGGCAGTTGCAGGGCCGGGCGGACGCGGCGGCCGCCGCGGGCGCCTGCCGGGGCGCGGTCCGCCTCGACCAGCCGCCGGCGCGGCCGGCGAGCGGGTGGGTCGCGCCCGTGGAGGACTACGTGCTGTCCGCGGGCTTCGGCAGCGGAGGCACGCGCTGGGCGAACCGGCACACCGGGCAGGACTTCGCGGTTCCCATCGGCACCCCGGTGCGGGCGGTCGGCGCCGGTCGCGTGGTGCGGGTGTCGTGCGGCGGTCCCTTCGGCATGGAGGTCGTCATCGAGCATGCGGGCGGCTACTGGACGCAGTACGCCCATCTCGCCGCCGTCGCCGTCGACCGGGGCCAGCGCGTGACCACCGGGCAGTGGATCGGGCAGTCCGGCACCACGGGCAACTCCACCGGCCCGCACCTGCACCTCGAGGTGCGGGTCACTCCGGAGGCGGGATCGGCGGTGGACCCGGTGCCGTGGCTGACGGCACGAGGAGTGCCCCTGGGCCAGTAGCGCGTGGCCAGGGCCCGCGACGCCGGCCCGGCCCGGACGACAGGGCGGGCCTGGCCTACAACCACTCCGCCAGCATCTGCTCGATGACGATCGCCACACCGTCGTCGTTGTTGGCGACCGTCCGGCCCGAGGCCGCGGCGACCACGTCCGGGTGCGCGTTGCCCATCGCGTACGAGCGGCCCGCCCAGGTGAGCATCTCGACGTCGTTCGGCATGTCGCCGAAGGCGACGACCTCCTCGTGCGAGATGCCTCGCTCGGCGCAGCACAGGGCCAGCGTGCTGGCCTTGGAGACGCCGGGGCCGCTGATCTCCAGCAGGGCGCTGGGGCTGGAGCGGGTGACGTTGGCGTGCTCGCCGACGGCGAGGCGGGCGGTGGTCAGGAAGCCGTCCGGGTCGAGGTCGGGATGGTAGGCGAGGATCTTCAGCACCGGCTCGGCGGCGGCCGGCCCCTGCGCCGCGAGGATCTCCTCGGCGGGCAGGAGGTGGTCCGGGACCTCCATGTGCAGCTTGGGGTAGTCCGGCTCCTGGTGGAAGCCGTACGTCTGCTCCACCGCGTACACCGTGCCCGGCGCGGCCTCGCGCAGCACCTGTACGACGTGCAGCGCGTTGTCCCGGGCCAGGTCGCGCACCGTGACGAACCGGTGGGCGCCGGGGCCGTCGTGCAGGTCGACCACGGCGGCGCCGTTGCCGCAGATGGCCAGGCCGTGGCCGTGGACGTGTTCGCTGACGATGTCCATCCAGCGGGCCGGGCGGCCGGTGACGAAGAAGACCTCGATGCCCGCCTCCTCGGCGGCGGCGAGGGCGGCGACCGTGCGCGGGGAGACCGACTGGTCGTCCCGCAGCAGGGTGCCGTCGAGGTCGGTGGCGATCAGCCGCGGCGGTGCGAGGGCGGCCGGGGGCTCGGGCTGGCGGGTCGCTGAGGTCACCCGCTCATTCTCCCGCATATGCCCGCACGGCCGTGCGGGAGACCGCACATGTGAGTGATTACCGCCGTCGAGCGCCCCCTGGAAGGCCCCCAGCACCCACCCGGTCAGGCCCTCAGCACCCGGGCAGGGCGCCCCCGTCATCCTTCCCCGGTCTGCCCGAGCTGCGCCGGAGCCTCCGTCGCGATCCGCTCGAAGACCTTCTCGTCCGCGGCGAAGTCCGAGTCGGGAACGGGCCAGTGGATCACGATCTCGGTGAAGCCCAGCTCCCGGTGGCGGCCGGCGAAGTCCACGAAGGCGTCCAGCGACTCCAGCGGACGGCCACGGTCCGGGGTGAACCCGGTGAGCAGGATCTTGTCCATCCCGGCCGCGTCCCGTCCGATCGCCGCGCAGGCGTCGGCCAGCCTCTCGGCCTGTCCCCGGATGGCCTGGACCGACTGTTCGGACGTGCCGCTCTCGTACAGCTTCGGATCGCCGGTGGTCACCCACGCCTGCCCGTACCGTGCGGCCAGGCTCAGTCCGCGCGGCCCGGTCGCGGCCACCGCGAAGGGCAGCCGGGGCCGCTGCACGCAGCCGGGGATGTTGCGCGCCTCGTGCGCCGAGTAGAAGTTGCCCTCGTACGACACCGACTCCTCGGTCAGCAGCCGGTCCAGCAGCGGCACGAACTCGGCGAACCGGTCGGCGCGTTCCCGCGGCGTCCAGGACTCCTGGCCCAGCACCGTGGCGTCGAAGCCCGTGCCGCCCGCCCCGATGCCGAGCGTGACCCGCCCGCCGGAGATGTCGTCGAGGGAGATCAGCTCCTTGGCGAGGGTCACCGGATGCCGGAAGTTCGGCGAGGTCACCAGGGTCCCCAGGCGCATCCGCTCGGTCACCGCCGCAGCCGCGGTGAGCGTCGGCACGGCGCCGAACCACGGTCCGTCCCGGAAGGTGCGCCAGGACAGGTGGTCGTAGGTGTACGCGGCGTGGAAGCCGAGCTGCTCCGCGCGCAGCCATGTCTCACGTGTCCCCTCGTGCCAGCGGCGGTACGGCAGGATCACGGTGCTCAGACGCAGACTCATGCCCCGAGCCTATGCGGCCCGCCCGGTTTCACGTGAAACGGTCAGTGTGGCCCTGGGAAGCGGAGGTAGCGCGGCGGCACGGCCTTCGTCAGCCACACCCCGTTCGCGCTGACCTGGAAGACATGGCCGTCGCGGTGCATGGCGGCCGCGTCCACGGACAGTACGACGGGCCTGCCGCGGCGGGCGCCCACGTGGGTCGCCGTCTCACGGTCAGGCGAGAGGTGCACGTCGTGCCGGTTCATGGGCCGCAGGCCCTCGGCGCGGATCGCCTCCAGATGGCGGGCCACGGTCCCGTGGTAGAGGCAGGGCGGCGGGGTCGCCGGATCCAGACCGAGTTCCACCTCGACGCTGTGGCCCTGGCTGGCGCGGATCCGGGTGCCCTCGACGGCGAAGCGCCGCTTGTCGTTCGTGGCGACCACGTGGTCCAGTTCCTCGCGGGTGAGGCGGAATCCGTGCGCGGCGGCCGCAGCGATCAGCGCGTCGATCTCCACCCAGCCGCCCTCGTCGAGCGTCAGCCCGATCCGCTCCGGCTGGTGCCGCAGGTGTTTCGAGAGGTACTTCGACACCTTCACGGTGCGTCTGTCGTCCATGCCGTCAGCGTGCCGGGAGAGACGCGGATCACGCGACGGGTTTTCCTCCGGACGTTTGATCCACAGCCAAGGGATGTTATCCACAGAAGCATGGGCTCTTCTGTGGACAACGGGACGCCCACAGCCGGCGACCGCAGCCGACGCGGGCCCCTCACAGCGGCGGCTTGAGCCGGGCGACGCCCCGCAGCGCCCTCGGCGTGAACCTCGACAGCGTGTACATCGCGCGGGCTTCCGGCGTCACCGGCACGACGGCCCGGTCGCGCGCCACCGCCCGCAGGATCGCGTCGGCCACCTTCTCCGGCGGGTAGTTCCGCAGCCCGTACAGCCGCGCCGACTTCTTCCGGCGCCGCTTCTCCTCCTCCGGGTCGACACCGGCCCAGCGCGCGGCGGAGGTGATGCCGGTGTTGACGAAGCCCGGGCACACGGCGGTGACCCCGATGCCCTGCCCGGCCAGCTCGGCGCGCAGGCACTGGCTGAGCATCAGCACGGCGGCCTTGGAGGTGCTGTAGGCGGGCAGCGCCCTGGAGGGCTGGTACGCCGCCGCCGACGCGACGTTGACGATGTGGCCGCCCTGCCCGCGCGCGGCCATCTGCCCGCCGAAGAGACGGCAGCCGTGGATGACGCCCCACAGATTGACGTCGAGGACCTTCCGCCAGTCCTCGGGGGTCGTGTCCAGGAAGGAGCCCGCCAGCCCGATCCCGGCGTTGTTCACCAGGACGTCCACCACGCCGTACTCGGCGGCCACCGTGGCCGCGAGCTTGTCCATGGCCTGCTCGTCGGAGACGTCGGCCGTCTGCGCCCAGGCCTCGGCGGCCCCGGCCCGCCGGGACAGCTCGGCGGTGCGCGCCGCGGCACCGGCGTCCCGGTCGACGGCCACCACGCGCGCCCCGGCCCCGGCGAACGCGAGCGCGGTGGCCCGCCCGATGCCGCTGCCCGCCCCGGTGACCAGGACGAGCTGCCCGGCGAAGCGGTCGGCGTGCGCGCCGGCCGCGACGACCGGTGTCCCGGGCGCGCCGCCCTCGACGGAGCTGACGAAGTCGTCGATCAGGGCGGCCACCCGGTCCGGCCGGGTGCGCGGGATCCAGTGCCCGGCGGGAAGGGTGCGCCGGGTCAGCCGCGGCACCCACCGCTCCAGCTCGTCGTAGAGCCGCTCCGACAGGAACGGGTCGTGCAGGGGCGTGACGAGCTGCACCGGCACGTGCGCGTACGCGTCCGGGCGCGGCCGGCGCAGCCTGGCCCGCACGTTGTCCCGGTACAGCCACGCGCCGTGCGCCGCGTCGGCCGGCAGCGACGAGGTCGGGTAGTCGCCGCCGGGGACCTTCTCGAGGCGCCGCAGGATGCCCGGCCAGCGCTTGCCGAGCGGGCCGCGCCAGGCCAGCTCCGGCACGACCGGCGTGTGCAGCAGGTACACGTACCAGGACTTGGCGCCCTGGCCGAGGAGCTGGCCGATCCGGCGTGGGGTGGGCCGCTTCACGCGCCGGCCGATCCAGTGCCCGAAGTGGTCCAGCGACGGCCCGGACATCGACGTGAAGGACGCGACGCGTCCCTTCGTGCGGGCGGTGGTGACGAACTCCCAGCCCTGCACCGAGCCCCAGTCGTGTCCCACCAGATGCACCGGGCGGTCCGGGCTGACCGCGTCGGCCACCGCCAGGAAGTCGTCCGTCAGCTTCTCCAGCGTGAACCCGCCCCGCAGCGGCCGCGGAGCCGTCGACCGGCCGTGGCCCCGGACGTCGTACAGCACGACGTGGAAGCGGTCCGCCAGCCGCGGCGCGACCTCGGACCACACCTCCTTGCTGTCCGGATAGCCGTGCACCAGGACCACCGTCGGCCGCCCCGGGTCCCCCAGTTCGGCGACGCACAGCTCGATGCCGCCGGTCCTCACCCTGCGCTCCCGCGCGCCCTCCAGCACCGTGGCCTCTCCTTCGCCGCCGTCCCGACCCCGGTGAATGTGGCAGTTGTTAGAGCGAACGTCAACAGTGCGGCCCGTGAAGTCCCGTGGGAGCACGGACGGTGGCGCGTAGCCCTCAGGCAGGGGTTCCCTCAGGGGTTCGTACAACTCCAGATGGACCTCCAACCGGCTCTCCGGTCTGACGACCCGAGTGGTCGCGGTCACTACCGTCGAACCCGTGACTGTGATCGCGACCGAAAGCCTGAGCAAGCGGTTCCCGCGGGTGACCGCGCTCGACCGGCTCTCCATGGACGTCGGGCCCGGTGTGACGGGACTCGTCGGCGCCAACGGAGCCGGCAAGTCCACCCTGATCAAGATCCTGCTGGGTCTGTCCCCCGCGAGCGAGGGCCGAGCCGAGGTGCTCGGACTCGACGTCGCGACCAAGGGCGCCGCCATCCGCGAGCGCGTCGGCTACATGCCGGAGCACGACTGCCTGCCGCCCGACGTCTCGGCCACCGAGTTCGTCGTGCACATGGCCCGCATGTCCGGCCTGCCGCCCACCGCCGCCCGCGAACGCACCGCGGACACCCTGCGCCACGTCGGCCTGTACGAGGAGCGCTACCGCCCCATCGGCGGCTACTCCACCGGCATGAAGCAGCGCGTCAAGCTGGCCCAGGCCCTGGTGCACGACCCGCAGCTGGTCTTCCTGGACGAGCCGACCAACGGCCTCGACCCGGTCGGCCGCGACGAGATGCTCGGCCTGATCCGCCGCATCCACACCGACTTCGGCATCTCGGTCCTGGTCACCTCGCACCTGCTGGGCGAGCTGGAACGCACCTGCGACCACGTCGTCGTCATCGACGGCGGCAAGCTGCTGCGCTCCAGCCGCACCACCGACTTCACGCAGACCACCACCACGCTCGCGATCGAGGTGACCGACACCGACGAGCACCCCGACGGCACCCGCGCGCTGCGCGAGGCGCTCACCGCGCGCGGGGTGGACGTCGAGGCCGGCAGCGGACTGCCCGGCGCCGGGCACATCCTGCTGCTGACCGCGCGGGGCGAGGACACCTACGACCTGGTGCGCGACCTGGTCGCCGACCTCGGCCTCGGCCTGGTGCGCATGGAACAGCGCAGGCACCACATCTCCGAGGTCTTCACGGACCACGACACCGACCGGAAGGAGGCCGTCGGCCATGGCAACTGACCACCCCGCAGCCGCCGTACCGGGTGACCAGACCCGCATCCACAACATCGGCTACCGCTCCTACGACGGCCCCCGCCTCGGCCGCTCCTACGCCACCCGCTCGCTGTACTCGCAGTCCCTGCGCGGCGCCTACGGCCTCGGCCGCTCGGTGAAGTCCAAGGTGCTGCCGATGCTGCTGTTCGTGGTGATGTGCGTGCCTGCGGCCATCATGGTCGCCGTCGCGGTCGCCACCAAGGCCAAGGACCTGCCCGTCGACTACACGCGCTACGCGATCATCATGCAGGCCGTCATCAGCCTCTACGTCGCCTCGCAGGCGCCCCAGGCCGTCTCGCGCGACCTGCGCTTCAAGACGGTGCCGCTGTACTTCTCCCGCCCGATCGAGACCGCGGACTACGTGCGCGCCAAGTACGCGGCACTGGCCTCGGCGATGTTCATCCTCACCGCGGCCCCGCTGCTCGTGCTCTACGTGGGCGCGCTGCTGGCCAAACTCGACTTCACCGACCAGACCAAGGGGTTCGCGCAGGGACTCGTCTCGGTGGCTCTGCTCTCGCTGCTGTTCTCCGGCATCGGCCTGGTCATCGCCTCGGTCACGCCGCGCCGCGGCTTCGGTATCGCCGCCGTGATCGCCGTCCTGACCATCTCCTACGGCGCCGTCTCCACGCTCCAGGCCATCGCCGACGCGCAGGACAGCACGGGGGCCGTCCCGTGGATCGGCCTGTTCTCGCCCGTCACGCTCATCGACGGGCTCCAGTCCGCGTTCCTCGGCGCCGACTCGGCCTTCCCCGGCGGGATCGGCCCGAGCAGCGGCGAAGGCGCCGTGTACGTCCTCGTCGTCCTGGGCCTGATCGCCGCGAGCTACGGCCTCCTGCTGCGCCGCTACAAGAAGGTGGGCCTCTGATGACGACCCTCTCCATCGACCACGTCTCCCGCTGGTTCGGCAACGTGGTCGCCGTCAACGACATCACCATGACGATCGGCCCCGGCGTCACCGGCCTCCTCGGCCCCAACGGCGCCGGAAAGTCCACCCTCATCAACATGATGGGCGGCTTCCTGGCCCCCTCCACCGGATCCGTCACCCTCGACGGACAGCAGGTGTGGCGCAACGAGTCGATCTACAAGCACATCGGCATCGTCCCCGAGCGCGAGGCGATGTACGACTTCCTCACCGGCCGCGAGTTCGTCGTCGCCAACGCCGAGCTGCACGGCCTCGGCGCCAAGGCCGCCCAGCGGGCGCTGGCCACGGTCGAGATGGAGTACGCGCAGGACCGGAAGATCTCCACCTACTCCAAGGGCATGCGCCAGCGCGTGAAGATGGCCAGCGCCCTCGTCCACGACCCCTCGCTGCTGCTCCTGGACGAGCCCTTCAACGGCATGGACCCGCGCCAGCGCATGCAGCTGATGGACCTGCTGCGGCGCATGGGCGACGAGGGCCGCACCGTGCTGTTCTCGTCCCACATCCTCGAAGAGGTCGAGCAGCTCGCCTGGCACATCGAGGTCGTCGTCGCCGGCCGGCACGCGGCCAGCGGCGACTTCCGCCGGATCCGCCGGCTGATGACCGACCGGCCGCACCGCTATCTGGTGCGCTCCAGCGACGACCGGGCCCTAGCGGCCGCGCTGATCGCCGACCCGTCGACGTCCGGCATCGAGGTCGACCACGCCGAGGGCGCGCTGCGCGTCCAGGCCGTCGACTTCGGCCGCTTCACGGCCCTGCTGCCCCGGGTGGCCAGGGACCACGGCATCCGGCTGCTGACGGTCTCGCCGTCCGACGAGTCCCTCGAGTCCGTCTTCTCGTACCTGGTCGCGGCGTAGGAGGCCCTGATGTACGACCCCACAGTCGCCCGGCTCACCTACCGGGCCCTGCTCGGCCGCCGCCGGGCCCTCATCCTGGGCGCCCTGCCCCTGCTGCTGATCGTGATCTCCGTCGCCGTCCGCGCCCTCGCGGGCGCCGACGACCAGACCGCCTCCGACCTGCTGGGCGGGCTCGCGCTGGCCACGATGGTGCCGATCATCGGCGTCATCGCCGGCACCGGCGCCATCGGACCGGAGATCGACGACGGCTCGGTGGTGTACCTGCTGTCCAAGCCGGTGAAACGCTCCACGATCATCTTCACCAAGCTGATCGTGGCGATCGCGGTGACGATGGTGTTCTCGGCGCTGCCGACCCTGATCGCGGGCTTCGTCCTGAACGGCAACGGCCAGCAGATCGCCGTCGCCTACACGGTCGCGGCGCTCGTCTCCTCGATCGCCTACGCGGCGCTGTTCCTGCTGCTGGGCACCGTCTCCCGGCACGCGGTCGTCTTCGGCCTCGTCTACGCCCTCGTCTGGGAGGCCCTGTTCGGCTCCCTGGTCGCCGGGGCGCGCACGCTGAGCGTCCAGCAGTGGTCGCTGGCGGTGGCCCACAAGGTCGCCGGCGGGGACCTGGTGACCTCGGACGTCGGACTGACCACGGCGACGGTGCTGCTGGTCGCGGTCACCGTCCTCGCCACCTGGTACGCCGGCCAGAAGCTGCGGTCGCTCACCCTCGCCGGCGAGGAGTGACAGGCCCGGTCCGGTCCTGACGGGGGCTTCACCCCCGTCGGGGCACACTGGGCGAAGGGACGTTCGGCGGGAGGGTCCGGGAGGGTCCGGGAGGGACGACGATGGCAGACGAGTGGGACGACCTGGTGCTGGACGAGGACTTCGTACGGGCCGCCGAGACCACCGAGCCGTCGGCCCGGGCCCGCATGCTCGCCGCGCGCTGGCGGTCCGAGGAGCCCGAGCCGCAGCCGTGGCGGTCCGACGAGCCGCCGGCCGGCTGGTTCTTCAGCAAGGCCCGCAGGCGCCGGTGGCGGCGCCGCTGACCGCCGTTTTTATTCGGTGGCGTCCGACTCGTCCCGCGGGCAGAGTGGAGATGTCCACGACGCCGGACCGAGCCGGCGCCACGTACCGGGGAGGGGTCCGGCATGTCGATGCACGACAGTCCGCCGGGCTCCCCGCAGGGCAGCCCGGGGCGGGCTCCGGTGTAATCACCGCACCGTCGAGCCCGCCGCGCACGAGAGCTGCCCGGGCGGCCGCTTCGAGCACGCGATGTCGCACTCGCGTGGGCCGCCCACCCGGAGGATTGGCCGAGTGGTAAGGCACTGGCTTGCTAAGCCATGGTCGGGCCCGAAAAGCCCGCGCACGTTCGATCCGTGCATCCTCCGCGAGACGTTGTCACTGGGACTGCGCCGTGATGCGGGCCCGCGCCTGTGATGCGGGCCCGCGCCCAGGGTGCGCGGCCCGCGCCCGATGTGCGGGGAGCCGCGTCCGTTGGTTCGGCGGCCCGCGTGCGTGGGTCGGGGACTCGCGCCCGGCGCCGCGTCCGTGGTTCGAAGATTCGCGCGACGCATGTTGCGGGGCTGCGTGCGTGGTGCGGGGGCCGCGTCCGATGGTTCGGTGGCCTGCGTCCGATGGTTCGGGGAGCCCGCGTCTGTGGTTTGGTACCTCGCGGCCGTGGTTTGGCAGCTCGCCCCCGTGCTTCGGGACTCGCCCCCGTGCTTCGGGACTCGCCCCTGTGGTGCGGGGTGCCGTGCCCGTGGTGCGGGGGCCCGCGTGCGTGGGGCCTGTTTTCTGGTGGGTGGGGTTTCTCGCGGGTGGTGCGGTGCCGTGTGCGGTTGATCCGTAGGGTTGCCGCTTTCGCCGGCCCCGGGGTGGGTGTCGCCCCGGGGGCGGCGGGCCGTGGTGGGGCGGGGGTCAGGGGCCGGCGTCAGGGCAGCCAGCGTTCCAGGACCTCCGCGATCCCGTCCTCCTCGTTGGAGGACGTCACCTCGTCCGCCACCGTCCGGAGCTCGTCGTGGGCGTTGGCCATCGCCACGCCGTAGGAAGCCCAGGCGAACATCGGGACGTCGTTGGGCATGTCGCCGAAGGCGATCGTGTCGGCGGCCTTCAGACCCAGCCGCCGGGCGGCCAGCGACAGCCCCGTCGCCTTCGACAGCCCCAGCGGCAGCAGCTCCACGATGCCCTCGCCCGCCATCGCGACCGTGACGAAGCCGCCCGCTGCCTGGCGGGCCGCCTCGGCGAGTTCGTCGTCGGAGAGCCGGGGGTGCTGAATGTAGAGCTTGTTCAGCGGCGCGGCCCACAGGTCGGACACGTCCGACAGCGGCGTCGACGGGAGGTTGCCGGTGACCGCGTAACCGGCCCCGACCAGCACCTCGCCGTCCAGGCCGTCCCGGCTCGCCGCCAGGAACAGCGGGCCGACCTCCGCCTCGATCTTGGCCAGGGCCACCCCGGCCAGCTGCCGGTCCAGGGTGACGGACGTCAGCAGCCGGTGCTCCCCGGCGTGGTAGACCTGCGCGCCCTGGGCGCACACCGCGAGACCCCGGTAGCCGAGGTCGTCGAGGATGTGCCGGGTCCAGGGCGCCGAGCGGCCGGTGACGACGATGTGGGCGGCGCCCGCCGCGGTGGCCGCGGCGAGCGCGTCCCGGGTGCGCCGCGAGATCGACTCGTCGGAGCGCAGGAGCGTGCCGTCGAGGTCGGTGGCGACGAGGGTGTAGGGGAAGGCCGCGCTCACCTGGCGACCGGCTCCAGGACCTCCCGGCCACCCAGGTACGGGCGCAGCACCTCGGGCACGCGCACCGAGCCGTCGGCCTGCTGGTGGTTCTCCAGGATCGCCACGATGGTGCGCGGTACGGCGCACAGCGTGCCGTTCAGCGTCGCCAGCGGCCTGACCTGCTTGCCGTCACGGACCCTGATCTGCAGGCGGCGGGACTGGAACTCGGTGCAGTCCGAGGTCGAGGTCAGCTCGCGGTACTTGCCCTGGGTCGGGATCCACGCCTCGCAGTCGAACTTCCGCGCGGCCGAGGAACCCAGGTCACCGCTGGCGACGTCGATGACGCGGAACGGCAGCTCGAGCGAGGTCAGCCACTGCTTCTCCCACTCCAGCAGGCGCCGGTGCTCCTCCTGCGACTCCTCGGGCGTCACGTAGGAGAACATCTCGACCTTGTCGAACTGGTGTACGCGGAAGATGCCCCGCGTGTCCTTGCCGTGCGAGCCGGCCTCGCGGCGGAAGCAGGGCGAGAAGCCCGCGTAGCGCAGCGGCAGGCGGTCCGCATCGATGATCTCGTCCATGTGGTACGCGGCCAGCGGGACCTCGGACGTGCCGACCAGGTAGAGGTCGTCCGCGTCCAGGCGGTAGACGTCCTGGGCCGCCTGGCCGAGGAAGCCGGTGCCGGCCATCGACTGCGGGCGCACCAGCGCCGGGGTGAGCATCGGCGTGAAGCCGGCCGCCGTGGCCTGCGCGATCGCCGCGTTCACCAGCGCCAGCTCCAGCAGGGCGCCCACGCCGGTCAGGAAGTAGAAGCGGGAGCCGGAGACCTTGGCGCCGCGCTCGACGTCGATCGCGCCGAGGAGCTGGCCGAGCTCCAGGTGGTCCTTGGGCTCGAAGCCCTCGGCGCCGAAGTCGCGGATGGTGCCGTGCGTCTCCAGGGTGACGAAGTCCTCCTCGCCGCCCACGGGCACGTCCGGGTGGACGAGGTTGCCGAGCTTCTGCAGCAGTTCCCGCGTCTCGGCGTCGGCCGCGTCGCGCTCGGCGTCGGCCGCCTTGACGTCGGCCGCGAGCTGGCTCGCCTTCTTCAGCAGCTCGGCCTTCTCGTCTCCCGAGGCCTTGGGGATGAGCTTGCCGAGCGCCTTCTGTTCGGCGCGCAGCTCGTCGAAGCGGACGCCGGACGACCTGCGCCGCTCGTCGGCAGACAGGAGAGAGTCGACGAGTGCGACGTCCTCTCCACGGGCACGCTGCGAGGCGCGCACACGGTCGGGGTCCTCACGGAGCAGACGAAGGTCAATCACGGACTCAAGGCTACCGGTGCGGGGATACGGCCCACGACTCACTATCCGCGTCGCGCGGCTCTCCGGCCCGATCTCCGTCCGGCGGACGGGACTTGGCGGCCGCGTTGTCCACAGCGGGTGCCGCTCCCCGTAAAGTTATCCACAGGGTGTGTGGAAGATCTGTGGATATCGGAATTGATCAATCCGAATGTCGTGCGCGATGCGGGTGACGGCCGGTGCAAACCTGGATTCCTCACCCTTTCGGGTGGAAATGCATCGCCCCAATGGGTTGACCGAAGGAAACGAAAGGGCGAAGGGCGTCCTGAGTGCCGGTGAATCCGGAGCGGGTCCGCACGGAGATTTGTCGACCGAATGGCGCTTCCTTGTCGACTTGTCCCCAGGTCGAGAACCATGCCTGTGGAAAACTTCTGTGGATAACAGAACCACGCAGGTGAGGCCCTAGAAACGCCCGTCCTGGCAACGGGCCACCCAGTCGGCCGCCGCGACGAACTCCGCGTCCGACGTCCCCGGACGCGGCGCGCTCACGTCCTCCACCGTCGCGTCGGCGCGCGGGTACGACCCCAGGTACCGCACCTCCAGGCAGATCCGCTTCAGCCCCATCAGCGCCTCGGCGACCCGGCGGTCGGAGATGTGCCCCTCGGCGTCGACGCAGAAGCAGTAGTTGCCGATGCCGGCGCCGGTGGGCCGGGACTGCAGCAGCATCAGGTTGATGCCGCGGGTGGCGAACTCGCCCAGCAGGTCGCGCAGGCCGCCGGGGTGGTCGTCGCGCTGCCACAGCACGACGGACGTCTTGTCGGCGCCGGTGGGTGCGGCGGGCCGGGCCGGCCTGCCCACCAGCACGAACCGGGTCTGGGCGTTCTCCGCGTCGTGGATCCCGGTCTCCAGGGCCTCCAGGCCGTACCGGGCGGCGGCGAACTCGCCGGCGAAGGCGGCGTCGTAGCGGCCCTCCTGGACCAGGCGGGCGGCGTCCGCGTTCGAGGCGGCGGACTCCCAGGCGGCGTCCGGGAGGTTGCTCCGCAGCCAGTTGCGCACCTGCGGCTGGGCGGCCGGATGGGCCGAGACCGTCTTGATGTCCGACAGCTTGGTGCCCGGCCTGACCAGCAGCGCGAAGGTGATCGACAGCAGCACCTCGCGGTAGATCATCAGCGGCGTGCCCGCGACCAGTTCGTCGAGGGTGGTGGTGATGCCGCCCTCGACGGAGTTCTCGATGGGCACGAACGCGGCCTCGGCCTCGCCGCCGCGGACCGCGTCGAGCGCGGACTGCACGGAGACGTACGGGACCAGCTCCCGAGTGGCCGTCTCCGGGAGGGTGCGCAGGGCGACTTCGGTGAAGGTGCCCTCGGGGCCGAGATACGCGTAGCTCGCTGGCATGACCTCACCCTAATCGCCTCAGGCGGACGCATGCGCACCCGTCCCCCGAGCGCCCCGGTGGGCGCCGCGGCCCTCATCCCTCCAGCAGCGCCTGCCCCACGTACCCGCCCTCGGCGGCTCCGCCGGGCACCGCGAACAGCCCGCTGGCCTCGTGGCGGATGAACTTCGACAGCGCGTCGCCCCGGTCGAGCTTGCGCTGCACCGGCACGAAGCCGCGCAGCGGATCCGCCTGCCAGCAGACGAACAGCAGTCCCGCGTCGGGCGTCCCGTCCGCGTCGAAGCCGTCGTGGTAGCTGAACGGGCGCCGCAGCATGGCCGCGCCGCCGTTCTGGTCGGGACGGCTGATCCGGGAGTGCGCGTTGACGGGGACGACGAGAGTGCCGTCCGCACCGGTCTTCTCCAGGTCCATCGCCGTCGTCTCGGAGCCGCCCGACAGCGGCGCCCCGTCGGCCTTGCGGCGCCCGATGACGTTCTCCTGGGCCTTGACGGAGAGTTTCTCCCAGTCGTCGAGGAGCATGCGGATACGGCGTACGACCGCGTAGGAGCCGTTGGCCATCCACGCGGGCGTGCCGTTCGCCGGTACGAAGATCCGCCGGTCGAAGTCGGCGTCAGTGGGCTTGGGGTTGCGCGTGCCGTCGATCTGGCCCATCAGGTTCCGGGCCGTCATGGGCCGGGCCGTGGCGCCCGGAGAGCGGTTGAAGCCGTTCATCTGCCACCGCAGCCGGGCCGCCCGCCCCGCGTCCTTCTGGATGGCGCGCAGGGCGTGGAAGGCGACGAGGGCGTCGTCCGCGCCGATCTGCACCCACAGGTCGCCGTCGCTGCGCTTCTTGTCCAGGTGGTCGGAGGAGAAGTCGGGCAGCGGGTCCAGAGCGGCCGGGCGCTGCTTCTCCAGGCCGGTGCGGGTGAAGAAGCTGTGGCCGAAGCCGAAGGTGATCGTCAGCGACGAGGGCCCGGCGTCGCGCGCCACGTCCGTGTCGTCGCCGGACGCGGCCTCGCCCGCCATCAGCCGCTCGGCGGTCGCCGACCAGCGGCGCAGCAGTGCGGCCGCCTCCTTGCGGCCCGCGCCGGCGGCCAGGTCGAAGGCGGCGAGGTGGCCGCGGGCCTGGAGGCCTTCGGTGATGCCGGGCTGATGTTTCCCGTGAAACATCGCCCGGCTGGTGCCCAGCGAGGTGAGCGGGGTGGCCGCGGCGGGCGCGGCGCTGTATCCGAGAGCGCCGCCGGCCGCGCCGAGCGCGAGCCCGGTGGCGCCGGCGGTGCCGAGCAGGCTGCGGCGTGAGACGCCCTCGGCGGCGGGCGCCTTCGGAGCGGCGGCGCGGTCCTCGCCGGGGGCCTGGGGGAGGGACTGGTCGGGCATGGTGTGGTTCAGCCGATCTGCGCGTTCTTGGAGACGGTGGCCTGGTCGATGTCGGAGGTCCGTACGGTCACGGCGACCTTCCAGTCGCCGGCCATCGGGATCTGCACGCCGCTCGCGGACCAGTGTCCGGTGGTGACGTGGTCGGGGACGACGGGCAACGGCCCGATGTCCTTGGCGGTGAGAGTGAAGGAGACCTTGACCTCGGGGATGTCGAAGGCGCGGCCGTTGGGGCGCTGGACGTAGACGTGCATCTCGTTGCCGCCCACGCGCGCGGGGTCGAGGTCGACCGACACCACGCCCTTGCCGTCCGTGCCGCCGGTGTCGAACGGCATGGTCAGCGTCAGCGCGCCGGAGGTGTCCGCCGCGGACGAGGAGGAGGCCGCCGCGGTGGCCGCCGCGGCCTCCTGTTCGGTGCGGCCGGGTTCGGTCTGGGTCAGCGCGGTGGTGACGGCGAGCAGGACGACGGCGACGCCGGCCTCGGCGAGCACGGAGCGGCGCAGTCCGAAGCGGACGGGGTCGGCGTCGCGCTGCCGCTTCTGCCGGGCGGCGGCCATGGCGGCCCGCTGCCGGGCGAGCTGGGCGGCGCGCCCGCCGTCACCGGCCGCCGCCGGCTTCCCGCCCTTTTCTCTGTTCCCGCCCTTCCCGCTCTTCGCGCCCTTCTCGCTCTTCGCGCCATTCCCGCTCTTCGAGTCCTTCTCGCTCTTCGAGTCCTTCTCGCTCTTCGCGTCCTTCGCATCCGTCGCGCTCTGGGCTGCCTTGGCGCCCTTCGCGGCCTTCACGCCCTTCGCGGCCTTCGCGGCGCCGGTCGTGGCGGCTTCCTTCGGGCGCCGGCGCACGGTGGCCGTCGCCGGGTCCGTCAGTTGCGCCGTCCACCGCCGGGAGAACCAGGCGAGACCGACGAGCAGCGCCACCAGTGCGAGCTTGGCGATCAGCAGCTGCCCGTAGGAGGTGTCGGTGAACGCCGACCAGGAGCCGAGCTGGCGCCACGACTGGTAGACGCCTGTCGCGACGAGCGCGCAGACGCTGCCGAAGGCGACGTGCGAGAAGCGCCGTACGGCGGCGGACTCGACCGGGGGGTCCGCGCGGTACAGGGCCACGAGGAGCGCGGTGAGGCCGCCGAGCCACGCGGCGACGGCGAGCAGGTGGACGATGTCGGCCGGCATGGCGATGCCGGGCTGGAGGCCGGTGGAGGCGTGCTCGGCCATCGCCCAGCTCGCCGCGAGCCCCGCGGCCACGACGGCCCCGCCGACCGCCAGCCCGAAGGTCAGGTCCCGCTTCTCCTCGTCCTCCCGTTTGTCGTAGGCGCCGAAGAGCACGGCGATGAACAGGGCCGCCGCGGCGAGCAGCAGCAGCCGGGAGACCAGCGCGGCGCCGGTCTTGGTCTGCAGAACCTGGCCGAGCAGGCCCAGGTCGAAGACGTCGGCGACCTTGCCGGAGCCGGTGAAGGAGCCGCGCAGGAGCAGCAGCAGGAGGGTGGCCGAGGTGAGCGCGAGCCAGCCGCCGACGACGAGCCGCTGCAGCGCGCGCACGCCGGAGCCGCGCTGCCAGCAGGCCAGCACGAAGGCGGCCCCGCCGGTCATGACGACGAACCCGGCGTACGACAGGTAGCGCCCGAAGCCGTACAGCCTCCCGACGAGTCCGCCGCCCGCCGTCTGCTCGGAGACCGACACGGTGGTCGAGGAGGGCGCGCCGATGGAGAAGGTGAAGGCGCCGGCGACCGGATGGCTGTCGGCGGAGACGACCTGCCAGGACACGGTGTACGTGCCGTCGGGCAGGCCGCCGCGCAGCCGTACGGCGTAGGTGGCGCCGCCGGTCTCGGTGGGCTTTCCGGTGTCGACGCGTGCGCCCTTGGGGTCGAGCACGCGCACGGAGCCGTCGGAGGTGGCGACCTTCTCCGAGAAGGTGAGGGAGACCTGGGCGGGCGCCTTGTCGACCACCACCCCCTGCGCGGGGTCGCTGCCGGTCAGCGCGGCATGCGCGGATGCCGGGCCGGCACCGGCGAGCAGCGCGCCGGTGACGGCCAGGAACAGCAGCACCAGGATCCGCACGCGGCGGGGGGTGGTGGTCTGCCTCACGGTGGTCCCTCCCTCAGTGGCCGGTCGCCGGCCGGTACGTGGCCGCCTTCACCGGCATCTCGACCGTGATGGGGTCGGACGTCGCGAAGTGCAGTTCGACGGTCACCTTCTCGCCCTGCTTCGGCTTGCGCTTCAGCTTTTCGAACATCAGGTGGTTGCCGCCGCTCTCCAGCACGAGCCGGCCGTGCGCGGGCACGGTGAGGGAGTCGGTCTCCCGCATCGACTGCCCGACGGTCTCGTGGACGGTGACGCTGCCCGCGATGTCGCTGCTGACGGAGGTCAGCTCGTCCTTGGCGCCGCCCTCGTTGACGACGGTCAGGAAGCCCGCGGCCATGTCGGAGACCGGCTGGGGCATATAGGGGGAGCCGACGGTCAGTTCGGGCTTGCCCGCGCCCTCGTCGGAGCCGCCGCAGCCGGTCGTCAGGGCCATCGCGCCCGCCAGCACCGCGGCGGGCAGGGCCAGGCGCCTCACGGCTTGGCTCCCTCGATGAGACGGGGCAGGTCCTTGGTGTAGTCGTCGACGGTGGCGTCCTCGCCGTAGAGGACGTACCCGGCGTCGGTCTTCGGGGAGAACGCGATGACCTGGGTGCCGTGCACCGAGACGGTCTTGCCGGTCTTCTTGTCCTTGTGGGTCGGCTCGATGGAGATGCCGAGGGTGCGGGCGCCGGCCTGGATGGTGGCGAAGTCGCCGGTGAGGCCGGTGAACTGGGGGTCGATGCCCTTGAGCCACTTGCCGAGTTCGGACGGGGTGTCGCGGGCGGGGTCGGTGGTGACGAACACCACCCGCAGCTTGTCCTGCTCGGCCTTGGGCAGCTGCTTCTTCGCGACGGCGAGGTTGTTCATCGTCAGCGGGCAGATGTCGGGGCAGTGGGTGTAGCCGAAGTAGATCAGCGTGGGCCTGCCCGCGGTCTCCCGGCGGAAGTCGTACTTCTTGCCGTGGGTGTCGGTGAGGACCAGGTCCGGCTTCTCGAAGGGCTTGTCGAGGATGGTCGCGGCCTTCTGCGAGGTGTCCTCGGAGACCACGGCGACGGGGGAGCCGCTGTCGTCGCCGCTGCCGCAGGCGGAGAGGGTCAGGCCGGCCGCGGCGAGCAGCGCGGCCGCGGCGAACGTCTTCTTGCGCATGGAGAGATGTCCCAGATGTGAGGAGTTCCGGTGTGCGCCGGGGCGTCGGTACGGGGTCGTACCGGCGGCCCCGGCGCGGTACGCGGACGGTCGGGCTCAGGCGTCGGTGCGCCGACGGCCGGCGAGGACGCCGTAGGCGACGCCCAGGGCGCCGACGGCGATGCCCACCACGCCGAGCACGCGCGCGGTGGTGTCGCTGGAGTCGGCGGAGGCGGAGGCGGAGGCGGAGGTGTCGGCGGCGGTGTTCCCGGTCTTGGCGGAGGAGGCCTCGGAGCCGGAGCCGGAACTGTGGGAGTGGCCGTCGGCGGAGGCGTCGGAGAGGGTCAGCACCGGGGCCGGGTTCTCGGGTTCCGCCTGGCCGTCCTGCTGGACCTCGATCCAGCGCACGACCTCCTTGTTGTCGTACGTCTGGATCGCCTTGAAGACCAGTTCGTCGGTGTCCTTCGGCAGCGCGCCGACGGAGAGCGGGAACTTCTGGAAGTAGCCGGGCTGAATGCCCTTGCCGTCGGCGGTCCAGGTCACCTTGGTGACGGCCTCGGTGATCTTCTCGCCCTCCAGTTCCACGGGCTTGGCCAGCTTCGCCCTGGTGACCTCGACGCGCCAGCCGTCCATCGGCTGCGGCATCACCGAGGCCAGCGGATGGTCGGCGGGGAAGCTGACCTCGAGCTTGGTGGTCGAGGCGTCGTCGCGCTCGTTGGGGACCTTGAAGTCGACGACCGCGTAGCCGCCCTTGGCCGCGGTGCCCTCGGGCTGCACGCTGACGTGGGCGAACGCGGGCGAGGACAGTACGACGACGGCCGAGGCGGCGAGGGCGCCGGCAGCGGCGAGTCGGGAAGCCTTCATGGCAGGGAGCACTCCACTTCGAGTGAGGTTTCCGGTGATCGGGTCGGGCGCGCGGCCGCGAGGACGCGGGTACGCGCGTGTGCCGCACGACGGCGGTCCCGGCCCCCGGAGAGGAAGAAGCGGAGCGGCGGTCGCGTCGTGTCAGGCGGCGAGGACGAGCGCGGCGGCCGGCGGGCCGCGCCGGATCACGGTGTGGTGGAGTGCGGCGGTACGGGGCTTCGGCGGGGCGAGCAGGGCGGTGCGCGGCGGGCGCGGCCCCGTCCCGGGGGCGCCGGGAAGCCCGGCACACAGGGCGCGCACCAGGGCGAGCGCCCCGCGCAGGGACCGTACGAGCGCGCCCTCGGCGACGGAGTGCCTCGACAGCTCCAGCAGCCGCAGCAGCGCCAGGTCCCCGCGCCGCAGCAGCCAGCCCGCGGCGAGCGCCGCGAGGACGTGGCCGAGCAGCATGGGCAGCGACGGCAGCAGCGCGGCCGGCTCCCCGGCCGCGCCGGCCAGCGCGTCGGCCGGGTGGTGCATGGAGCTCATGGCGGTGCCCTGGCCGCCGGGGTCCTGGTAGACCCCGGCGCGCGCGAGGATGACGCGGGCCTGGGCGGGGCTGATCGCCGCCGCGGTGGTCCCGCACACGAGCCGCGCGGCCCGTTCGACCAGGGAGGCGTCCGCCGGCCCCGTCGGCACCGGGGACACCGCCGCCGCGCCGACGCCGGCGGACGTCTGCTGCCCCAGCTCGAACAGCGTGTGCAGCATGGTCTGTCCGGCCGCGAGCAGCGCCGCGATGCCGGGCAGCGACCGCTCGCGTCCGGCGAGCGGCGCCACGGCCAGGAGAACCCCCAGGAAGCCCGCGCCCAGGGTCCACAGCGGAACCGTGGCGCAGGAGGCGAGCGCGTGCCCGGCCGCGGCCAGCACGACGCAGACCGCGGCGAACACCGCGGCCCGCAGGACCCTCAGGTCGCCTCCGGAGCGCTCCGGGAGCCGGTGGGGGGCAGTCATGGCGGGCTCATCATCGCACTCGCGCCCTCGGCGCCACACAGCAGGTCCGCAAGGTTCCGGCCGACCGGTGATCCCTTTCGGGAGTGGACCGCCCGTACATACACCGATTCCCATGGGGACGCATCGTCCATATGGGCGGCATCACGTCAACTCCGCGCTTACAACCGGGTACGCGCGGCAATACGTAACGGTATGTCGAGCCGCGGCCGGGAGGCTGGAGCATGAGCATCTGGTGGTCACTCCATCTGCGGCGCGAGGCTGCGAGCGTCCCGCTCGCCAGACGCCTGTTACTCGGCGCGATGGAGACCGCGGGGGTCGATCCCGACGTCTCCTTCGACCTCTCCGTCGCCCTGAGCGAGGCCTGCGCGAACGCCGTCGAGCACGGCGGCAACGGAACGCGCGGCGGCCGGGCGGAGGCGTACCGCGTCACCGCCTACCTCGACGGCGAGACTTGCCGCATCGAGGTCGCCGACCCCGGTCCGGGATTCACCGCGCCGACGCCCGTCCGGCCCGCGCGTGCCGACGCCGAGCACGGCCGCGGCCTGTGTCTGATCCAGGAACTCGCCGACCACGTCCACATCGGCAGCAAGCCGGGCCGTGGCGGCACCGTGGTGAGCTTCGACAAGATCCTCAAGTTCCGGGAGGGCGCGCCGCTGATGGCGGTGTGAACCGGCCAGAAGCCTTACGGGCGAACGGACTTCGGCTTCCCCGGCATTCACAGCCGGCTGCCGGCCGGGCCTCATCTCCCTGACGGACGGCCTTCCTACTGTCCTGGGCATGACGGGAAACCACAAGGACACATCGATCAGCCGTCGCCGCGCCCTCGCGGTGACCGGCGGCACGGTCGCGGCGGGCGGCCTGGCCGCCGCGGGCTACCAGACGGCGTTCGCGGACACGGCCTCCGGGACCTCGGCCGCCGCCACGGCCACCTCCACCGGCAGCGCGTGCATGACCCTGATGTCGAGCGTCACCGAGGGCCCCTACCACCTCGACGGCGCGCTGGTGCGCAAGGACATCACCGAGGGCAAGAGCGGCGTCCCGCTGACCCTGCGCCTGACCGTCGTCGACGCCACCGACGGCTGCACCCCGGTCGCGGGCGCCGCCGTGGAGATCTGGCACTGCGACGCCTGGGGCTACTACTCCGGCTACACCACCGCCAACCCCGGCGGTTCCGCGCCCGCGGAGAGCGAGGAGGGCGACAGCGCGAACGACGACACGTACCTGCGCGGCTACCAGATCGCCAACGCCAACGGGGTGGTGAAGTTCGAGACGATCTTCCCGGGCTGGTACACCCCGCGCACCTGCCACATCCACGTCAAGGTGCACACGGGCGGCGCGCAGGAGGACGGCACCTACGAGGGCGGCAAGGTCAACCACACCGGCCAGTTGTTCTTCGACGACGACATTGCCGAGGAGATCTTCGTCCTCGACCCGTACGCGAAGCACACCGGCACCTACACCCGCCTCGCCGACGACATGGTCTACGACGGCGGCGGCGCCTCCAGCGGGCTGCTGACCCTCAAGGCCGTGCACAAGCGCGACCCGTCGAAGGGCTACAAGGGCTTCCTCACTCTCGGCATCGATCCGGACGCCGAGAACACGGGCGCCGGCAGCGGCGGCGGGGGCACCCCGCCGGGCGACGCCCCGACGGGGACGCCGCCGAGCGGCGCTCCGGGCGACTCCGCCTCCCCGTCGGCGTCCTCCTCGTAGAGTGCGGTCATGAGCAGCCGCGAGGACGAGACGCTGGCGCGGGCCGCCGTGGCGGCGCTGACCGGGCAGCTGGCGCTGGCTCCCAAGCCCGGCCTGCCCGACCCGCGCGACCTCGGTGTACCCGCCCGTCAGGATCACCGCACCCTGCGCTGGTCGGCCAAGGCGCTCGCGCCCGGCCTCGCGGCGATGGCTGCCGCCGCCCGCCGCACCGGCGAGCCCACACCGCGGCTGCGCGCCGAACTCGGCGCCATCGGCCGGTCCACCGAGCACACGGTGGGCCTCGCGGGCGGCGGCCACCGGGGAGCCCTGTGGATACTCGGCTTCCTCGTCGCGGCGGCCGCCATCGCCCCGCGGGCCGAGGCGGCGGAGGTGACCGCCGTCGCCAAGCGGATCGCCGCCCACACCGAACGGGGCGCCCCGCGCCGCCCCTCGCGCGGTTCGTCGATCTCGGCGAAGTACGGCGCCGCCGGGGCCCGGGGCGAGGCGAGGGCCGGGTTCCCGCACGTACGGCGGGCGTCGGACGCGCTCGCCGCGGCCCGCTCGGCCGGTGCCACCGAGGAACAGGCCCGGCTCGACGCCCTGCTGACCGTGATGTCCACCCTCCAGGACACGGAACTGCTGTACGCCGCGGGCCCGGTGGGCCTCCGGCACGTGCAGGCGGGCGCCCGGGCGGTGCTGGAGGCGGGCGGCACGGCGACCGGGGCGGGCCAGGAGGCCCTCCACGCCCTCGACGCCGACCTGGACGCGCGCGGGTGGAGCCCGCGGGGGAGCGCGGGCCTGCTGGCGGGTGCGCTGTTCCTGGACGCGCTGCCGGTCACCGCACCGCTGCCGGTCACCTCACCGCTGCCGGCTGCCTGAGGTCTCCGCCCGTCCGGCCGGCGGCCGCCCGGCGCGCCGCCGGCCCCATCGCGTAGGACGCCGCGACCGTCACGCCGCCCAGCAGCAGTCACCCCGGCGTCCCCCACCCCACCAGCAGCGAGGTCAGCACCAGCGGGCCCAGGGTCCGGGCGACCGTCACCCCGGTGCCGAAGAAGCCCTGGTACTCGCCCACCCGGCCGGCCGGGGCCAGGTCGAACGACAGCTGCCAGGAACCGGCCGACTGCCCCGTCTCCGCGACCACCTGCAGCACGGCCCCCGCGACGAGGACGCCCACCGCGAGCCCGGGCGAGCCCCCCGCCGACAGCGAACACGGCGCACGCCCCGCACATCACCCATCCGGCCCGCCGCAGGACGCGCGTGGCCGACGCGAGCCCGGTGACCGAGCGGGCCGCGCGCACCTGGAGGAGCGTCACCCCGACGGTGTTCAGGACGAACAGCGCGGAGACCAGCCAGACCGGTGCGCTGGTCCGCTCCGTGATCCACAGCGGCAGCCCCAGGCTGAGCACCGGCATCCGCAGCAGCAGCACGGCGTTGTGGAGGGCGAGCAGGGCGTACGGGCGGTCGCGCAGCACCCCGAGGGAGTCCCGCCGACGCACCGGCGCGGGGGCCACGGGGGTCGCGGGCGGCACGGAGGTCGCGGGCGTCGCGGGCGGCACCGACGGCAGCCGCGACAGCATCCCGGCGCACGCCGCGAAGCTCACCGCGTCCAGCGCCAGCACCGCGAGATACGCCTCCCGCGTCCCGGCCTGCAGCGCGAGCCCGCCGAGTCCCGCGCCCACCGCCGGCCCGGCGTTCAGCGTCGACTGCAGACGCGCGAGCAGCCCGGTGCGCTCCCCCGCGGGCACCAGTCCCGCCAGCAGCGCCTGCCGGGCCGCCGCGAGTCCCGACTGCGCGGTCGCGTACGCGCACGCCGCCGCCAGGAATGGCACGAAGCCGCGTACGACGCGGAAGGACGCCACCGCGAGCGCCGTCGGCGACGCGAGCAGCACCGCCGTGCCGCGCGGCCCGCGCCGGTCGGCGAGCCGCCCGAGCGGCACCCCGGCCGCCGAGCCTGCCGCCCACGCGAGGGTCAGCCCGAGCCCCACGCGCGCGGGGGCCAGCCCGACCACCCGGGTGAAGGACAGCGCCGAGGTCACGTAGTAGGCGCCGTCGCCGATCGAATGGGACAACTGGGCCAGCGCCAGGACGCGTCGCGGACCCGCGGAAGGGACTAGGCGATTGGTCATGCCGTCGACGCCAGGCAGGGAATGGATCGCTCGGCAGATCCAATACGAACCCGATCTGATGGCCCAATACGGGCCGGCACCGGGCCGGTCAGGCTCCGTCCAGGACCTTGGCCAGCACCTCCAGCGCCTCCGGGTACACCCGTTCCCGCGGTGTCCCGTAGCCGACGACGAGCCCCTGCGGCCGTCCCTCGCCGGGGGTGTGCCAGTGGTCGCCGAGGTGCCCGACGGCCAGCCCCTCCGCCTCGGCCCGCGCCAGGACGTCCGCCTCGTCGGCGACCTCCACGAGCGCGTGCAGCCCCGCCGCGATCCCGCGCACCGCGCGCCGGGAGCCGAGCCGGTCCAGCAGCTGGTCCCTGCGCCGCCGGTACCTCAGCCGGCCCGCGCGCACGTGCCGGTCGTAGGCGTGGCTGTCGATGAGCTCGGCGAGCGCCAGCTGGCCGATCGTCTCGGTGTGGTGGTCGCTGTGCAGCTTGGCGTCGGCCACCGCGTCGACCAGATCAGGCGGCAGCACCATCCAGCCGAGCCGCAGCGCGGGGCCGAGGGTCTTGGAGGCGGTGCCGAGGTAGACGACCTGCCCGGGCGCCATGCCCTGGAGCGCGCCGACGGGCTGGCGGTCGTAGCGGAACTCCCCGTCGTAGTCGTCCTCGACGATCAGCCCGCCACGCGCGCGTGCCCAGTCCGTCAGCGCCCGCCGCCGCTCCGGGTGCAGCGTCACCCCGGTCGGGTACTGGTGGGCGGGGGTGACGACGACCGCGCCGACGTCCCCCAACTCCTCCGCGCACACGCCGCGTCCGTCCACCCGCACCGGCACCACGGTCCCGCCGTTGTGCCGCACCACCTCCCGGTGGAAGGGCAGGCCGGGGTCCTCCATGGCGATCCCGGCGCCGCCCAGCACGCGGGTGAGGAGCGCGAGCCCCTGCACGTACCCGGAGGTGATCACGATCCGCTCGGGCGGCGCGATGACGCCCCGCGCCCGGCCCAGGTACCCCGACAGCGCCGTGCGCAGTTCGACGCGGCCGCGCGGGTCCCCGTAGTCGTACGCCAGCAGGGGCGCCGTCGCGATGGCGCGGCGCAGCGCGCGCAGCCAGGCCGCCGCCGGGAACGCCCCGACGTCCGGGCTGCCGGGGCTGAGGTCGAACCGGGGCACGCGCGCGTGCGCCGCCGCCTCCGGCGTGCCGGTGTCGACCGAGGGCAGCGAGGCCACCCGGGTGCCCGAGCCCTGGCGGGCGGTCAGGTATCCCTCGGCGACTAGCTGGTCGTACGCCGCCTTGGCCGTGCCCCGCGAGATCCCGAGCTCGGTGGCGAGCCGCCGGGTGGCCGGCAGCCGGGTGCCCGGCGCGAGCCGGCCGTCCCGCACGGCGTCCCTCAGCGCCCGTTCCAGACCGATGCGCCGGCCGTCCCCGGCCTCGGGTTCCAGATGCAGATCGACACCGACACCGGACCAGAAGTCCTCCACGAAGACCCTCCCCCTAGGTACGTGAATCCAGGCACGTGCGTCCGGGCACGCGCATCCGGGCATGCCGCATGACCGGGCACGTGCGTCCGGGCACGTCAACGGCCGGGCACGTCAATGGCCGGGCACCCCACCGGTACCCGGCCATCCGCTGCGTATCAGCCCTTGCTGTCCTTGCTGTCCTTGCTGCCCGTCAGGGCGGCCATCCACGCCTCCACCTCGTCCGACCGGCGCGGCAGCGCGGCGCTGAGGTTCCGGTTGCCGTCCTCGGTGACCAGGATGTCGTCCTCGATGCGCACGCCGATGCCCCGGTACTCCTCGGGCACGGTCAGGTCGTCGGCCTGGAAGTACAGCCCCGGCTCGACGGTGAGCACCATGCCGGGCTCCAGCGTCCCGTCGACGTACGACTCCACGCGCGCCGCGGCGCAGTCGTGGACGTCCATGCCGAGCATGTGCCCGGTGCCGTGCAGCGTCCAGCGGCGCTGCAGCCCGAGCTCCAGCACCCGCTCCACGGGACCCTCGACCAGGCCCCACTCGACGAGCTTCTCGGTCAGCACGTGCTGCGCCGCGTCATGGAAGTCGCGGAATTTGCCGCCCGGCCGCACGGCCGCGATGCCGGCCTCCTGCGCCTCGTACACCGCGTCGTAGATCTTCTTCTGGAGCTCGGTGAAGCGGCCGTTGACCGGCAGTGTGCGGGTGACGTCGGCCGTGTAGTAGGTGTGCGTCTCCACGCCCGCGTCCAGCAGGAGCAGGTCGCCGGAGCGCACCGGCCCGTCGTTGCGCACCCAGTGCAGGGTGCAGGCGTGCGGGCCGGCGGCGGCGATCGTGCCGTAGCCGACGTCGTTGCCCTCCACGCGCGCGCGGAGGAAGAACGTGCCCTCGATGTAGCGCTCGCTGGTGGCCTCGGCCCGGTCGAGGACCCGTACGACGTCCTCGAAGCCGCGCACGGTGGAGTCGACGGCCTTCTGCAGCTCGCCGATCTCGAACGCGTCCTTCACCAACCGCGCCTCGGACAGGAAGACGCGCAGCTCCTCGTCGCGCTCGGCGGTGACCTTGTCGGTCAGGGCGGCCTCGATGCCGGCGTCGTACCCGCGCACCACGCGCACCGGGCCGGTGGCCCCGCGCAGCGTGTCGGCGATTTCGCGGACGTCGGCGACCGGGATGCCGTACAGCTTCGCCGCCTCGGTCAGCGAGTGCCGGCGCCCCACCCACAGTTCGCCGTGGCCGGAGAGCCAGAACTCGCCGTTCTCGCGGTCCGAGCGGGGCAGCAGGTACAGCGTGGCGACATGGCCGTCCCCCTTCGGCTCCAGTACGAGTACGCCGTTCTCGGTCTGGTCGCCGGTGAGATAGGCGTATTCGACCGACGCGCGGAAGGGGTACTCCGTGTCGTTCGACCGGGTCTTGAGGTTGCCCGCCGGGATGACCAGACGCTCGCCCGGGAAGCGCGCGGACAGCGCGGCGCGGCGGGCGGCGGTCTCGGCGGCCTGGGCGATCGGCCGCAGGTCGCGCAGCTCGGTGTCGGCCCAGCCGGACTTCATGTTCTCGGCCAGCTCGTCGGAGACACCTGGGTACAGGCCGTTCTTGCGCTGCTCGATCGGCTCTTCCCCGGAAGCCTCCGGGGCCGCTGCGGCAGCAGCTCCGTCGGTCACAGCCGAGAGCTCATCAGCCACGGTCATCCTCCTTGATACGGCACAGGACCGCTCCATCGTACGGTCGTACGGAAGGGGGCCCAGGCCCCGAGGACCTGTTACCGCGGGCAGCGACGCGTCACCGCGCACGGCGGCACGCGCATATGGAGACGTGTGCGTGCGGAGGCGTGCGTATGAGGATGCATCTACGGCGGCGTACGTGCCGAGACGCGCGCCCCGGCTCACCCGGGGTCAGTCGAAACGCGCCGCGAGCAGAACGACGTCGTCCGCGCTGTCGGCCGCGTCCAGCCCGTCGGGCAGCATCGTGCGCAGCACGTGGTCGGCGACCGCGTCGGGGTCGTGGCGCAGCACCCGGGGCACGCCGGCCGCCGCCGCGTGCAGCCGGGCGAAGGCGCGGTCGATCGCGTCGCCGGTGCGGTGCAGCAGCCCGTCGGTGTACAGCAGCACCGTCTCGCCGAGCCCCGCCTGCATCTCCACGCTCGGCGCCTCCCAGCAGGCGAGCATGCCGAGCGGCGCGGACACGGACGTCTCGACGAACTCCGCGCGGCCCTCGCCGAGCAGCAGCGGCGGGCAGTGCCCGGCACCGGCCAGCGTGATCTTGCGCAGCGCGGGCTCGCAGTAGCCGAACAGGGCGGTCGCGGAGCGGGCGGGCTCGGTGAGTCTGAGCAGCAGCTCCAGGTCGGACAGCACGGCGACCGGGTCCTCGCCCTCCATCACCGCGTACGCCCTGAGGCTCGCCCGCAGGCGGCCCATCGCGGCGACCGCGCTGGGGCCCGAGCCGGTCACCGAGCCGACCGCGAGACCCAGCGCCGCGTCCGGCAGCGGCAGCGCGTCGTACCAGTCGCCGCCTCCGCGCGGTCCGGTGCGGTGGCGCACGGCGAGCTGGACGCCGGCGACGCGGGGGAGCCGGGAGGGCAGCAGCTCCTCGGCCATCGTCGCCATGCGGGTGCGGGCGCGCTCGACCTCCACCAGCCGGGCCAGGTGCTCACCGGCGTACCGGGCGTACAGGCCGACGAGGTGACGCTGGCGTTCGCTCGGTTCGGCGGGCTCGTCGTACAGCCACACGGCCGCGCCGACGCGGCCCAGGGCGTCGGTGGCCAGGGGGAGGGCGTAGCTGGCGGCGTAGCCGAGGCGGGCGGCCACCTCGCGGTGGCGCGGGTCGAGCCCGTCCTCGGAGAACAGGTCGGGCTGGGCGATCTCACGGTCGCAGCCCGGCAGTCCGTCCAGGATCCTCCCGTACGACATGGCGCTGCGCGGCACGGTCTCGATGTGACCGAGGTCCGCGTGGGCGAGACCCAGGCCGATCGTGGTGTCCGGCCCGAGCCCGTCGCCGGGCTCCAGCACGACGAGGCCGCGCCGGGCGCCCACGAGGGCGGACCCGGCGCGCAGCAGTTCGGTCAGGGCGTCCGTGAGCGCGTCCGTGCGCACCAGACGTTCGGTCAGTTCGTGGAGGGTCGTGAGGTCCGAGACCCAGCCGGCGAGGCGGTCCTGGAGCAGGGCGCAGGGCGGGTTTGGCGGCGTGACCGGCGAGGTACCCGAGACGACGGACACGGGCGCGACAGTGTGTGCGGGAGCCGGAACCGTTGAATCGATTCCGGCCACTTTCGGAGGGTGAGGGGCGTTCATGGCAACCGGCTTTCCGACCGGTGCGTACTGCTCAAAAGCATCGCAAACCCCCATGTCGTTCTGCGCCGCTGGCAGTGTCTCCACATGTACACGCACTCGTAAGGGGATGTCCAGCATTGTCCTGCGGGGATTCCTGGTGTCCCTGAGGAGCCAGTGGACCCCTTGCTAAAAAGCAAAGTTGGCCTAAAAATGACTCGGGCGACGGCGTATTGCGGTCGACTGGGTTTGCTCCACGGAGCGTCACAGCGGTCGTGATGGGTACGTACTCGGAGAAGACCAGGGGCGGTTGGCAGTCGCCCGGAACCTGGTGACCGACCCGGGCGTCCTATCCACCGACGACCGTGCCCCATCCTCCCGTGGCGGAGGCGAAGAGAAATACGCGCGACGCAAAACGCCAGACTTCGCCACCCCCACGCCACGCCCGTGCTTTTGACAGACGCAGCAAGGGCGAGGCTGCCGCGGACGCAGCCGACGCTCGGCCAAGAGGGGTTTCCCTGTGCCTCCGGCAGGGGTGTGACGCGCCAACAGGTACGCACAGTGAAGTGATCTACACATGGTGTGATGTGGCCCACGGTGTTGCCAGCGGTGCAACGGAAAGGAACGAGCGCTCATGCGCGAGATCCTCGGAAGGCGACGCAGGCTCCTGTCCCAGCGCAGCGACGGGAGGCCTGAGTCGATCAGCGCGGCCCTGACCTTCGCGGCCGGATGGCAGTGGCCCGTGCTCCCCGGCGTGACAGCGGACCTGAAGGGGCGCTGCGGCTGCCCCGACCCCGAGTGCACGGTGCCCGGTGCGCATCCCTTCGACCCCGGCCTGCTCGCGGCCACCGCCGACGCCCGCATGGTGCGCTGGTGGTGGACCAACCGCCCCACCGCGCCGATCATCCTGGCCACCGGCGGCAAGGCCCCCTGCGCGGTCAGCCTGCCGGCCCTCGCCGCCGCGCACGCCCTGACCGCCCTGGACCGCGCGGGCATGCGCCTGGGCCCGGTCGTCGCCTCGCCCAGCCGCTGGGCGATCCTCGTCAAGCCGTACTCCATGGAGCAGTTGGGCGAGCTGCTGTACGCCAAGGACTTCGTCCCCGGCTCCCTCCGCTTCCACGGCGAGGGCGGCTACATCGCCCTGCCACCGTCCGAGACCGGCGAGGGTGAGATCCGCTGGGAGCGCGCGCCGCTGCCCGGCTCCGCCGCCCCCTGGGTGCCCGACGTCGAGGCCGTGGTGGACGCCGTCGTCGAGGCCATCACGCGTACGGGTGTGAGCGCGCCCGAGCTGTGACGGTGCCGGGCGCGCGCCGGACCGGGCGCGCGCGGGCCGTCGCCGTCGGCTGCCCCGCCGCCTGCCACCCCCGCCGCCGCCCGTCGGTGCCCTCTGGCGCCCTCTGACGCCCGTGAGTGTCCCGGAGCAGGGCGGCGACGCCCGCGATCCGGTAGCAACACCCGTGCGTCAGCGGCCAGTTGACAGGTGACGACCTTCTGTGAAGAACCGTGCACATGAAAAGACCCGGTTGCTGGCGACGGGGGATGCACCAGCAACCGGGCTACTGGAACGGTAACAAGAGATCGGCGGTTCGCAAATTCCATCCGGGCTTTCCAGTCACCTATCCGCTTGCGCGGCAAGGGAGTTGTGAGGGAAGTTTCCGGTCCGCGCGAGGGCCGGTCCGGCCGGACGGACCGGCCGTGCGGACCACCCCTCGCACGGCTGTCAGCTGAGCGTGACCTGCCGGTTGGTCAGGCCGCCGCGCGCCCGGCGCTCGTCGGCGGTCAGCGGGGCGTCCGCGGCGAGGGCGTCGGCCAGCCGCTCGGCGAACTCGGCCGCCGGCTTCTCCACGTCCTCCGCGCCGACCTCGCTCGGCAGGTCCCAGACCGGGACGGTGAGCCCGTGAGCGCGGAAGGAGCCCACGAGACGGGTGCCCTCGCCGAGGTTCGACCGGCCCGCCGCGTGCAGCCGCGCGAGGGCGTCCAGAAGCCGCTCCTCCTCGTGCGGCATGACCCACCGCAGATGGTTCTTCTCCGGTGTCCGGCACCAGTACGCGGCGTCCACGCCGGTCAGCCGGACCGTCGGGATGGCCGCGGCGTTGGCCCGCTCCAGGGAGGCGGTGACCTCCGGCGTGGCGTTCTCCGAGTCCGGGACCCAGAACTCGAAGCCGCTGTGCACAACTGGCTCGAAGGCGCCTTCGGGATCGAGCAGATCCTGCAGCCGCGGACCGTCGGCCGGAGCGCGGCGGCCCTGGACGGGGGTGCCCGGCTCGGCCGTGAGGGCGCGCTGGAGGGTGTCGGCGAGGTCGCGGCTGATGTCTCCGGAGGCCGTGTCGTTCTGCAGGCCGAGCAGCACCGAGCCGTCGTCGCGGCGCAGCGCCGGCCAGGCCATCGGCAGCACCGTGGCGAGGGTGACCGACGGGACGCCCTCGGGCAGGCCGTCCTTGAGCGCCAGCTCCACCGTGGCCGCCGGAACCAGCTCGCGCAGCGCCACCCAGTCGCACTCGGCGGGCAGCCCCTCGAAGGGACGCTGCACCAGCTCGGTCACGGCCTGCGCGGCGGCCCGGCCGTGGCAGGCCTTGTAGCGGCGGCCGCTGCCGCACGGGCAGGGCTCGCGGGCGCCGACAACCGGAACCTGTCCATCAGCGCCTGCGGCGCCGGCCCCGACGCTGGTCTGGGGGCGCTTGGCCTTCGTCTGAGGTCGCTTCTTGGCCATCGTGGGGTCTCCCGGTTACGGCTTGTCTCGTACGGGCGGGAGCCTAGCCGTTCACGCCACGGGACACGGGAGCCTGTGGACGACGCGGCCCGCGTGCCGTCGGGGGCCGGGCGGAACGCCCCGCGGATGCCGGGCCAGGTCGCCGGGATGCCGGGCCAGGTCGCCCGGACGGTCGGCCCGGGTCGCCTGCGGGCCGGTCCAGGTCGCCCGGAGGCCGGTCCAGGACGCTTGGACGGTCGCCCCGGGTCGCTCATAGGCGGGCCCAGGTCGCCCGGAGGGTCAGTCCAGGTCGCCCGGAGGGTCAGTCCAGGTCGTCCGAAGGGTCAGTCAGTCCAGGTCGTCCGAAGGGTCAGTCAGTCCAGGTCGTCGAACGCGTCCGCGAAGTCCAGTCCGGCCAGCCCGCGTATCGCGGACAGGGACGGGGCCGTGACGCGCGTAGCGAAGTCGTCGCGGCGGTACCCGGCGTCCGGATCATGAACGTCCTGGTGGACCACCACCCATACGGTGACCTCGCCGCGCACGTCGTCGCGTACGCCCCAGTCGTCGGCCAGCGCCGTGATGATGTTCAGCCCGCGGCCGCCGTGCGCGGTGACCGAGGGCGTGGCCGGAGCGGGACGGGTGGGACCGCCGCCGTCCGTCACCTCCACCGTGAGCCTGCCGCACGGGTCCACCCGCCACGCGGCCAGGACGTCACCGTCCCCGGCCAGGGCGTCGCCCAGCGGCCGGCCGTGCTTGCACGCGTTGCTCAACAGCTCCGACAGAATCAGTACGGCATCGTCGATGACCGCTTCCGAGACCCCGCCCCTGCGCAGCTGCTCGCGCATCCGGTGCCTTGCCTCGCCCACGCCCGCAGGGCCATGGGGTACGGCCATGCTCGACGACGTGGGCACCTCCTGTGCCACCACCAACGCCACCCCCGAGACCTCCTTCGCCCCACGCCACGGTGTGGATGCCCCATTGGCCTGTACCGGAAACCGGCCAATCCCGGTGCGGTGACGCATTCGAAACGAGCGAACACACAGCGAACGCGCCGGAGCACTCCCCGTAGTCATGTGGCTGGATTCTTGCGATGTGGCCGAGACTGAAGATGCTGTAGGTGTGTCGTGAGGTCAAGCTTTTCTTCAGAGGTCTTCACCGGTCGCCCCGCGGCCGGCCACCTGCGGCCCGGTCACCCGCGGAGCTGGTGCAGGACCGCCCGCGGCCGGTTGGTGATGATGGCGTCGACGCCCAGCTCGACGCAGAGATCCACGTCCTCGGGCTCGTTCACGGTCCACACGTGCACCTTGTGGCCGGCCCGTTTCAGCCGCTCCACGTAGGCCGGGTGGTTGCGCACGATCCGGATGCCGGGGCCCGCGATCCGGACACCCGCGGGCAGCCGTCCGTCGCGCAGCCGGGGCGAGACGAACTGCATCAGGTACACCGTCGGCAGCGTCGGCGAGGCGGCACGCACGCGATGCAGCGAGCGCGCCGAGAAGCTCATCACACGCACCGGCGACTCCTCGGCCGAGGCCGGCGCGTCCAGTCCGAACCGCTTCAGGAGCACCAGCAGCCGCTCCTCCACCTGCCCGGCCCAGCGGGTGGGGTGCTTGGTCTCCACGGCCAGTTCCACCCGGCGCCCCGCGTCCGCGACCAGCTCCAGCAGCCGCTCCAGGGTCAGCACGGCGGTGTGCTCGCGGTCCTCGGGCCGGTGCTCCCAGTCCGGCTCCTCGTCGCGCGTGCGCCAGGCGTCCCGCGTCTTCCAGGAGCCGAAGTCCAGGGCGGCGAGATCGGCGAGCTCCAGCGCCGAGACCGCACCGCGGCCGTTGGACGTACGGTTGACGCGACGGTCGTGGACGCAGACGAGGTGGCCGTCCGCCGTGAGGCGTACGTCGCATTCGAGGGCGTCGGCGCCGTCCTCGATCGCCTTCCGGTACGCGGCCAGGGTGTGCTCCGGGGCCTCTTCGGAGGCTCCGCGGTGGGCGACGACTTGGATCCGGTGCTGCCGTGCGAGGGTCACCGCGTCATGGTGCCACCGAGAAGGGGGTAAGCGTGCTCTCGGCGGAGTCGAGATTGCGCCCTTTTTGTCGTACATGACCTATATAAGGAATGGTCCCGTACCCACAGCGGCCGCTTATGGTGCCCTGACGGACCATGGGAAAAGCTGACGGCATACAAAAAGACGTGCACAGCTGTCGCGCGCCGGACGCCGACCAGCGTGAACCAGCGTGACCCAAGACAACAGCCGTGGATCGAGGAGAGAAGCTGTGAGCACCGAGAACGAGGGCACCGCGGTACCCCCGGCCCCGTCCGCACCTCCCGTGCCGGTGGATGCTCCCGCTCCCTCGGCGCCCGCCGCCCACGAGGGCAGCGCACCGATGGCGCCGCTCACGCCGTCCCCCGCGGGCGGCCCCCAGGGCTACGGCCCCGCCGGCCCCGCCGCCGGTGCGCCGGGCTACGGCCCCGCCGGTTCGGCCGGCCCCGTCGGCTCCGCCGCCGACGCCGCCTGGCCGCCCCCGCCCCCCGCCACCCCGTCCTACGCCGACGCGGGAGGCGACTCGGGCGGCGGCTGGGGCTCACCCCACCAGCAGCCCGCGCCGAAGTCCGGCCGGGGACGCGGCGGCCTGGTCGCCGCGATCCTGGTGGCCGCGCTGGTCGCCGGCGGCCTGGGCGGCGGCCTCGGCTACACCCTGGCCAAGAACGACGACAACACCGGTTCCACCACGGTCTCCGCCTCCGACAGCGGCGGCTCCATCAAGCGCGACCCCGGCACGGTCGCGGCCGTCGCCGCCAGGGCGCTGCCCAGCACCGTCACCATCCAGGCGGAGTCCACCAGCGGCGAGGGCGGCACCGGCACCGGTTTCGTCTTCGACACCCAGGGCCACATCGTCACCAACAACCACGTCGTCGCCGACGCGGTCGACGGCGGCAAACTCACGGCGACCTTCCCGAACGGCAAGAAGTACGACGCCGAGGTCGTCGGCCACGCCCAGGGCTACGACGTGGCGGTCATCAAGCTCAAGAACGCCCCGTCCGACCTCAAGCCGCTGACGCTGGGCAACTCGGACAAGGTCGCCGTCGGCGACTCCACGATCGCCATCGGCGCCCCCTTCGGCCTGTCCAACACGGTGACGACGGGCATCATCAGCGCCAAGAACAGGCCCGTGGCCTCCAGCGACGGCACCGGCAGCAACGCCTCCTACATGAGCGCCCTGCAGACCGACGCGTCGATCAACCCGGGCAACTCCGGCGGCCCGCTCCTCGACGCCCAGGGCAATGTCATCGGCATCAACTCCGCGATCCAGTCCACCGGCAGCGGCGGCCTGGGCGGCACCAGCCAGTCCGGCTCGATCGGCCTGGGCTTCGCCATCCCGATCAACCAGGCCAAGTACGTCGCCCAGCAGCTGATCAAGACCGGCAAGCCGGTGTACGCGAAGATCGGCGCGTCCGTCTCCCTGGAGGACTCCTCCAACGGCGCGAAGATCACCGACCAGGGCTCCGGCGGCTCCGCCTCGGTCGAGCCGGGCGGTCCCGCCGCCAAGGCCGGCCTCAAGCCGGGTGACGTCATCACCAAGCTCGACGACACGGTGATCGACTCCGGTCCCACCCTGATCGGCGAGATCTGGACCCACCAGCCCGGCGACAAGGTCACGATCACCTACGAGCGCGGCGGCAAGTCCCGCACCGTCGACCTCACCCTCGGCTCCCGCGTCGGCGACAACTGACCCGCACACCCTCGCACCGACCCGTTACTCTTGTCCCCGCGCCGCCGATCACCGGCCGGCGCGGGGTGGGTTGCCCGAGCGGCCTAAGGGAACGGTCTTGAAAACCGTCGTGGCAGCGATGTCACCGTGGGTTCAAATCCCACACCCACCGCAGTGTGACGCGGCCCCTGACCTGGCTTTTCGGCCTCCGGTCGGGGGCCGTTCCCGTCCGGGGCGGCTGTGACCCGTCCGCGGTGGCCCTGGCCGGAGGCCGTCCGTGTGCCCCGGGCCTCCGCGTGTGGGGCGTCACGCCTGTCCGGGGGGTGTGACGGGTCTGTCCTGCGTCTGTGACATCCGTTCGCCGGGGGCTGTGGTGTGGTGGGGGCCGCTGCTACGTTCCCGCTCCGGGGTGCGGCCGATCGGGTCGTCCTTGAGCAGGGGGGGGATGTCCCAGATGAACGCCGACCGTCTCAGACCCGCAGTCCTCGCGTTCACGGCCGTCGCGCTGACCGCCGTCCTCACCGCCTGCCAGGGAGGCGGCGGAACCGGAGCGGTGGCCGACGGCGCGGCAGCCTCGTCGCCCGCCGCGTCCGCGGCCGGCGCGACGCCGAGCGGCGCCGCCGCGGCCACCCCCTCGGCCGGCAAGGGCGGCGGGGGCACGTCCGCCGCGACCTCCGGCGCCGAGCCGGCCGCTTCCGTCAAGCCCGCCGCCCCGGCGAAGCCCGCCGCATCCACCGCCGGCTGCGTCGACAAGGCGCCGACCCCGGACGAGGTCGACCCCGACGAGTTCGCCGTGTACCGCGTCGAGGAACTCGACGGCAGCACCGGCAAGGTGAACCTCGTCGTCCAGCACGGCGCCTGGGGGTGCCCCGGCGGGGACGGCGACGGCGTGCCCTTCGTCGTCACCGGGGAGGACAGCCGCTGGGCGCTGGACCAGGCCGCGTACGTCACCGCCACGAACCCCATCACGGACAGCAGCGCGAACCAGCGGATCGGCGTGCAGGAACTGATCGACTGGATCGACGCGCACCCCGACTCCGGCCTGGTGTTCCGGTACCAGACCGGCGCCGACGGCTCCATCGACCGACTGGAGCAGGTCTACTCGCCCTGACGGTCACAGCTCACCGCCACGGCGGCGCCCCGTCATGCGGGCCGCCGAGGCGATCGTCGCCCTCGCCTCGCGTTCGGACAGGCCGGTGTCGAGGGCCGCGTCGACCAGCGGGGCGACGAGTGCGGGGCCGATGCCGTTCTCGTAGGCGCGGCAGGCGGCCCAGAACAGGCGGGTGTTGCGCTGGCCCTCGTGCGCGGCGAGCACGAACTGGATCAGGCCCTGGCCGTGGTCGCCGGCCGATGGGTGCGTCGCGGGATGGAGGGGGCGCGGCGGCGGCAGGACCAGGCGCAGGAGGGCCCGTGGGCACGCCGCGGGGGCGAGGCGCGCTGTGCCGGGCGCCGTCGTGTACACGCCGCGGTCGGTCCGGGAGCCGGGCCCGACGAGGTAGCCGCCCGCGCCCCGGATGTCGATGCCGGGGGCGAGGCGGCCGGCGGAGTTGGGCACCGCGACGTCCGGCGGACCGGTCAGCCACAGGTGGCGGCCGCCGCTGGGGGTGAGGACGACGACGGTGTCGGGGATGGTGAACAGGTGGCGCAGCGCCAGTTCCCGCAGCGCCGCCGAGGAGTCCGTGCCCGACTTGGTGTCGAGGTCGACCCCGATGAGGTGGTGGGGCGGAAGGCCGCAGGCGATGCCGTAGCCGGTGGCCCAGGGGGCGGAGGCGAACATCTCGCGGATGCGGGCCGGGTCGGTCGAGGCGTCGTACACCCCGTGGCCGAAGCGGCTGCACTCGCCGTGACAGGGGCGGGGGTCGGGGTCGTCGCGGTGGGGGGAGCGCAGGGCCGGGAGTTTCGTGCGGGTCAGCGGGATGACGGCCAGGCCGCGTTCGGCGGCTGACAGGGCGTGCGCGAGGGCCAGCGTCGTGGCCTGCCGGTCGGTGGTGGCCATGCTTCCATGTTCGTACGTGCGTTCGAAAAAGGGAAGAGGGGGTGGTTGCGACACGCCGGGGTGGAGTTCGGGGACGGGGTCTCTGCCGGAACGCTTCACCCCTTGCGGCGCTTGGGGTGGGGGGCAAATGGTCTGTCCTGGTCCGATGGGAGAAGTGGCGAAAGGGGTTTATCGACATGTCGTAGCACTTAGGGGCGAATCACGGCTTCCGGGGTGGTTCGCCGGGGATGCGGTGGGCAACCCTGGTCTTGCGACGTCGTGCACAGTGCCGGGGCGGTCGGCCAACTGCCTCGATGAAAGCCCTACTTGACGGACCTCCGGCCAGTAAGCCGGATTCTGGAGGAAGCACATGGCAAGCATCCGTACCGCCCGCGTCATCGCCGCCGTCTCCGCCCTCCCGCTGGCAGTCGCCCTGTTCACCGGAGTCGCGGCGGCGGACAACGGCGCCTTCGCGGACGACGGCTCGAACGCGGGAGTCGCGAGCGTCGTCGGAAGCGGTGTCGGGCTCGACAACTACGGCAACTCGTCCACCACGCAGCAGAACGCGGTCGGCCCCGGTGCCACGAACCAGAGCAACGCCGTCCAGGTCAACGGCTCCGATCGCACGGCCGTTCAGCAGGGCAACGAGAACGTCACCATCCACTTCGCTCCGATGGGGTGAGCCGGCGGCCCTGACCTCGGGGGCGGGGGGACGTGCTTTGCAAGGGTCGTAAGGCGTCTGTGCGGCGGTTGCGGTGGTACTCCGGTGCCGCCGCGCAGACGTTTTCGGGTGCCCGGGCGGGCACCTTGACAGCCCGCGTCATCTGACGGACAGTCAGAAACCGTGCGGGCGCAGTGCCGTCCGTGACGAGGGGGCACGACGAGCGGCCACGGCGAGGGGGGCGATGGTGAGCGGCGAGCCGGAGGCGGAGGGGAGCGACGGCCTGGAGGCGCGGCTGAAGGCGTACGAGGGCCGGGCGGCGGCCGTGGCGTGCCGGGGCAAGGACCCCGTCAACGCGCCCATGATCCGGCACTGGTGCGAGGCGCTGGGAGACACCCACCCCGCCTACGCCGGCCCCGATCCCGTCGCCCCGCCCACCATGCTCCAGGTGTGGACCATGGGCGGCCTCTCCGGTCACGGGCGACGCGCGCGGGCGTACGACGAACTGCTCGGCCTGCTCGACGAGGCGGGCTGCACCGCCGTCGTCGCCACCGACTGCGAGCAGGACTACCTCCGGCCCCTGCGCCCCGGCGACGAGATCACCTTCGACGCGGTGATCGAGTCGGTCTCCGGGCCCAAGACGACCCGACTGGGGACGGGCTGGTTCGTCACGACCCGCACCGACGTGCGGGTGGGCGCCGACCTGGCGGGCACGCACCGCTTCCGCATCCTCAAGTACGCCCCCGCGCACCCGCGCACCGGCCTCGTGCCCACCGGCTCCCCGCGCACCGGCCCCACGAGCACCAGCCCCCCGCCCACCGGCCCCACGCTCACCGGTTCCCCACGCACCGGCCCCACGAGCACCAGCCCCTCGCGCACCGGTTCCCCGCGCCCCCGCCCGGTCGTCAACCGCGACAACGCCGGCTTCTGGGAGGGTGTCGCGCGGCGCCGCCTGCTGATCCAGCGGTGTGCGGGCTGCGGCGTCCTGCGCTTCCCGTGGCTGCCGGGCTGCGGCGCCTGCGGCTGCCCCGACTGGGACACGGTCGAGGCGAGCGGCGAGGGGACGGTCTGTTCGTACGTCGTCGTGCACCATCCGCCCGTCCCGGGCTTCGACCCGCCCTACGCGGTGGCGCTGGTCGAACTCGCGGAGGGCGTCCGCATGGTCAGCAACGTCGTGGGGGTGCCCTGCGGCGAGGTGCGGATCGGGCTGCCGGTGCGGCTGACATTCGAGGCCGACGGCGAGGATCCGGTGCTGCCGGTGTTCCGTCCCCGGGAGGCGGCCGCATGAGGGCCGGCATGCGGGCCGGCGAGAAGCTCCCGCCGCTCACGATCCCGGTCACCCGCACCCTGATCATCGCCGGTGCCGTCGCCTCACGCGACTTCCAGGACGTGCACCACGACGCCGAACGGGCCCGCGAGAAGGGTTCCCCGGACATCTTCATGAACATCCTGACGACCAACGGCCTGGTCGGCCGCTACGTCACCGACCACTTCGGCCCTACGTCCGTGCTGCGCAAGGTGGCCATCCGGCTCGGGGCGCCCAACCACCCGGGCGACACCATGGTGCTGACGGGAACGGTCGAGGAGGTCGACGGCGACACCGCGACGGTCCGGGTGGTCGGCTCGAACAGCGTCGGCGATCACGTCACGGGCACGGTGACGGTGACGGTGACGGCCATGGTCCCCGCCTCGGGCGGTGCGTCATGAGCCTGCGCGTGCCGGACGCCCTCGGCGGGCGGGCGGCCGTCGTCGGCATCGGGGCCACGGAGTTCTCCAAGGACTCCGGGCGCAGTGAGCTGCGGCTGGCCGCCGAGGCGGTGCGGGCCGCGCTGCGGGACGCCGGACTGCGGCCGGCGGACGTCGACGGAATGGTCACGTTCACCATGGACACCAGCCCGGAGATCACCGTGGCCCAGGCCTGCGGGATCGGCGAGCTGTCCTTCTTCTCCCGCGTCCACTACGGCGGCGGGGCGGCCTGCGCGACCGTCCAGCAGGCGGCACTGGCGGTGGCGGCGGGCGTGGCGGAGGTCGTGGTCTGCTACCGCGCCTTCAACGAGCGGTCGGGGCGCAGGTTCGGCTCCGGGGTACGGCACCGGGAACCGTCGGCGGAGGGCGCGGCGCTCGGCTGGGTCCTGCCGTTCGGGCTGCTGACCCCGGCGTCCTGGGTGGCCATGGCGGCCCGGCGCTACCTGCACGTCCACGGGCTGACCCCGGAGGCGTTCGGGCAGGTGGCCGTGGTGGACCGCGAGCACGCGGCGACGAACCCGGCGGCGTACTTCCACGGCCGGCCGATCACCCTCGCCGACCACGCGGCCTCGCGCTGGATCGTGGAGCCGCTCCGGCTCCTGGACTGCTGTCAGGAGACCGACGGCGGCCAGGCCGTCGTCGTCACATCCCTGGAACGGGCCCGCGACCTGCCCCACCCGCCCGCCGTCGTCGCGGCGGCCGCCCAGGGCTCGGGCCGCGGACAGGAGCAGATGACCAGCTTCTACCGGGACGATCTGACCGGGCTGCCGGAGATGGGCGTGGTGGCACGCCAGCTGCGGCGGACGGCGGGCCTGGCACCGGCCGACGTCGACGTGGCGATCCTGTACGACCACTTCACCCCCTTCGTGCTGATGCAGCTGGAGGAGTTCGGGTTCTGCGGGAGGGGGGAGGCGGCGGACTTCGTGGCCGCGCGCACGGTGCCGCTCAACACGCACGGCGGGCAGCTGGGGGAGGCGTACCTGCACGGGATGAACGGCATCGCGGAGGGCGTGCGGCAGGTGCGGGGCACCGCCGTCAACCAGGTGCCGGATGCGGAGAACGTACTGGTCACGGCGGGCACGGGAGTGCCGACATCGGCCCTGCTGCTGACCGCCGACGGCTGAGCGCACCCGGGCTCCCCCCTCGGGCGCTCCGCGAGCACCCCTCGGGCGTGCCCGGACGCACCCAGGGACACGCACCCAGGGACATGCACCCAGGGACACGCACCCAGCGACACGCACCCAGGGACACGTACCCAGGGGTGAACCCGCAGTGCGCCGGGGCCGATCGTCCACCTCCAGTAGGTGGGGCCGGCCCCACCCCTACAACCTGAGGCGGATTCCCCTTCGGGACCTGCGGCCGATCCGCCGGGCCCGCGCCGCTCCTAGCGTGGACGCCATGACCACACCCGTCTGCACCAGCGCCTCGACCGCCGCCGAACCGGCGACGCAGACTCTGCCCTATCCGTCGTTCTCGTCGTACGTCAGGGCGCGTCAGCCGGTGCTGCTGCGCACCGCCCGCTCGCTGACCGCGAACCCGAGCGACGCGGAGGACCTGCTGCAGACCGCGCTCGCCAAGACGTACGTCGCCTGGGAGCGGATCGAGGACCACCGTGCCCTCGACGGCTATGTGCGCCGGGCGTTGCTGAACACCCGCACCTCGCAGTGGCGCAAGCGCAAGGTCGACGAGTTCGTGTGCGACGAGCTGCCCGAGCCGGAGCCGGTGCCCGGCGGTGACGACCCGGCCGAGCGGCAGGCACTGCACGACGCGATGTGGCGGGCGATCATGAAGCTGCCCGCCCGGCAGCGGGCGATGGTCGTCCTCAGGTACTACGAGGACCTCAGCGAGACCCAGACGGCCGCGGTCCTGGGGGTGTCGGTGGGCACGGTGAAGTCGGCGGTCTCGCGTGCCCTCGGCAAGCTGCGGGACGATCCTGAGCTGGGGCTTGTGCGGAAATGAACCGTCATGATCCTATTTGCGGTGCCGATCCGGGCAGATCGATCACCGTCGGCTAGTGACATACCGCGCGGTATGTGCGCAGAATCAGCGCACACCTTACCGCCGCGTTGGCAATGTCGCCCCGGGAGGACACCGTGCTGAGCACGATGCAGGACGTACCGCTGCTGATCTCGAGGATCCTGACCCACGGGTCCACGGTCCACGGCACATCGCAGGTGACCACCTGGACCGGCGAGAGCGAACCGCACCGCCGTTCCTTCGCGGACGTCGGTGCCCGCGCGGCCCAGCTGGCGCACGCCCTGCGCGACGACCTCGGCGTCGTGGACGACGAGCGGGTGGCCACCCTCATGTGGAACAACGCCGAGCACGTCGAGGCCTACTTCGCGATCCCCTCCATGGGCGCGGTGCTGCACACCCTCAACCTCCGCCTCCCCGCGGAGCAGCTGGTCTGGATCGTCGGCCACGCGGCCGACAAGGTCGTCATCGTCAACGGCTCGCTGCTGCCGCTGCTGGCCCCGCTGCTGCCCCGCCTGACGTCGGTCGAGCACGTGGTGGTGTCCGGCCCGGGCGACCGCTCGCTGCTCGCCGGGTCCTCCGTGACCGTGCACGAGTACGAGGACCTGATCGCCGGCAAGCCGGCCCGCTACGACTGGCCGGAGCTGGACGAGCGCCGGGCCGCCGCCATGTGCTACACCTCCGGCACCACCGGCGACCCCAAGGGCGTGGTGTACAGCCACCGTTCGATCTACCTGCACTCGATGCAGGTCAACATGACCCAGTCGATGGGGCTGACCGACCGGGACACGTCGCTGGTGGTGGTCCCGCAGTTCCACGTCAACGCCTGGGGCCTGCCGCACGCCACCTTCATGACCGGCGTGAACATGCTGATGCCGGACCGCTTCCTCCAGCCGGCCCCCATCGCCGAGATGATCGAGACGGAGAAGCCGACGCACGCGGCCGCCGTGCCCACCATCTGGCAGGGCCTGCTCGCCGAACTCACCGCCAAGCCGCGCGACGTCTCCTCGCTCACCCAGGTCACCATCGGCGGCTCGGCCTGCCCGCCCTCCCTCATGGCGGCGTTCGACGACCTGGGCATGCGGGTCTGCCACGCCTGGGGCATGACGGAGACCTCGCCGCTGGGCACGATCGCCCGCCCGCCGGCCCACGCGGTCGGCACCGACGAGGAGTTCGCCTACCGGCTCACCCAGGGCCGCTTCCCGGCCGGTGTCGAGGGACGGCTGACCGGCCCCGGCGGCGAGCGCCTGCCCTGGGACGGCGAGTCGGCCGGTGAGCTGGAAGTGCGCGGCCCGTGGATCGCGGGCGCCTACTACAACGGCCCCGACGCCGAACCGCTGCGCCCCGCGGACAAGTTCAGCGAGGACGGCTGGCTGAAGACGGGCGACGTCGGCACCATCTCCCCCGACGGCTTCCTCACCCTCACCGACCGCGCCAAGGACGTCATCAAGTCCGGCGGCGAGTGGATCTCCTCCGTCGACCTGGAGAACGCCCTCATGTCCCACCCGGACGTCGCCGAGGCCGCCGTCGTCGCGGTTCCCGACGAGAAGTGGGGCGAGCGCCCGCTGGCCACCGTCGTCCTGAAGGAAGGCGCCACCGCCGACTTTGCCTCCCTGCGCGCCTTCCTGGCCGCCGAGGGCAAGATCGCCAAGTGGCAGCTCCCGGAGCGCTGGACGATCATCGAGTCGGTGCCGAAGACGAGCGTGGGCAAGTTCGACAAGAAGAAGATCCGTGAGGCACACAGGCTGGGCAAGCTCGACGTGACGACGCTCAGCTGACCTCAAGCGACCGGCCGGCTGCCGAGGCCCGCGGTTTCGCAGCGGGCGTGACAGCCGGCCGGCTCCCCGGTGTCCACCGCGTCGCCCGCATCCTCATCCGCGGCCGGCCTCGGTGAACGGGACGGCGCGTCACATGGGCGTCCGCGTCACCTTCAGGTCGTATTCGAAGGAGGGCTGGCAGGACAGCGACGAGGTCTCGCCGAGCACGTCGACGGTGAGGCTGGAGCTGAGCTGCCGGTGCACGCCGTGGGTGACGACGACCCAGGTGGGCTCCCGGTAGACGTCGTGGATCCGGGTCGTCTCGCCGGTGAGTGCGTAGGTGCCGCGGATCGTCGCGGTTCCCGCGTCACCGCCGTTCTCGCCGAAGTGCTCGATGGGCACGTCGGCGGAGACCGAACCGTTCACGAACAGCTGTGCGGGTTCCGAGCCGCCGCCGTACTCCCCGTCGGGTCCCTCGATGTTGACCGACGCGAAGGAGCCGTACTGGGAGTTGTCGTACAGATCCACCAGGATGGATCTGTCTCCTGCCCGGCCCTGGCAGGACAGCACGTGCCCCTTCTCGCGCGAGGTCGTCGCACCGCTGCCCGCCTCGGCGGACGACGCCTGCGCCGTCATGGCGGGAAGGCCCGCGGCCATGACCGCGACGCCGGCCACCAGGGCCGCGCGCATCGCATTCTTCTTCACAACTCGCCTCCGTAGAAAGTTGAACAACCATTCCGTAAGACAAGCGAGCCGTGCCGGGGAATTGAGTAATCGTTGCTCAATGTCCGGCGGGCGGCGAACCGGACGGCCGGACACACCGGTCCGGGGTCCGGGCAGTGACCGGCCCGGACCCACGCTTGCCACCGGCCGGTGGCAAGCGTGGGTCCGCCCTAGTTGGTCCCGATCCGGGCCAGCAGGTCCACGATCCGGGCCTGCACCTCCGCGCTGGTGGAGCGCTCCGCGAGGAACAGCACGGTCTCGCCGGAGGCCAGCCGCGGCAGGTCGGCCGCGTCGACCGCGGCGGTGTAGACGACGAGCGGGGTGCGGTTGAGCTGCCCGTTGGCGCGCAGCCAGTCGACGATCCCCGCCCGGTGCCGGTGCACCTGCAGCAGGTCCATCACGACCAGGTTCGGCCGGAACTGCCCCGCCAGCGCCACCGCGTCCGCGTCGCTCGCGGCCCGCGCCACCTGCATCCCGCGCCGCTCCAGCGTCGCGGTCAGCGCCAGCGCGATCTCCGCGTGCTCCTCGATGAGCAGCACGCGCGGCGGATGCTGCTCGCTGTCACGCGGCGCGAGCGCCTTCAGCAGAACGGCGGGATCGGCGCCGTATGCCGCCTCGCGCGTCGCCTGTCCCAGGCCCGCCGTCACCATCACCGGAACCTCGGCGGCCACCGCCGCCTGCCGCAGCGACTGCAGCGCGGTGCGGGTGATCGGCCCGGTCAGCGGGTCGACGAACAGCGCGGCCGGGAAGGCGGCGATCTGCGCGTCGACCTCCTCGCGCGAGTGCACGATGACCGGCCGGTAGCCGCGGTCGCTGAGCGCCTGCTGGGTGGTGACGTCCGGGGCCGGCCACACCAGCAGCCGGCGCGGGTTGTCCAGCGGCTCCGGCGGCAGCTCGTCGTCCATCGGCTGCGGCCGCGGCGGATCCGCGACCTCCACGGCCCCGCCCGGACCGTCCAGCGGTTCGGGCCCCTCTGCGGCGTTCTCGTCCGGCGCGCCGATGGCGTACGACCGTCCGGTGCCCTCGGTGCCCGGCTGCACCAGCCGCGTCTGTCCGGCCGGCGACGGCTGCGGCTGTGGCTGCGCCTGCGCCTGCACTGCGGGCTGGGGCTGTGGCTGTGCTTGCGGCGGTACGGGAGTCTGCTCGGCCGGCGGGTGCGGCCGGGCGGCCTGCTCCGTGACCGCGGCGGCGTCGGCCCTCGTCCCCAGCTTGCGCCGACGGCCCGAGCCGCCCGGCTGATGCGGCGCGGGCGTCGCGGCCGGCTGCTGCACCTGGGCCGCCTGCCGCGTGAACGGCACGCCCTGCCCCAGTGTCCGCACACTGATCGCCCGCCCCTGCGTGGAGTTCGGATCTACCGGCGCGACGCCCTCGGCGGGCACCGGCTGGGCCGCGGCTTCCACCGGCGCCGGGGCCGGGGCGGCGGCGTTCGCCAGGGGCACGCCGGCGCCGGAGGTACCGCCGGTGCCGGGCCAGGGCTGGGCGGGGGTGGGAGCGGGGGCGGGGGCCGGACCGGCCTCGGCGGGCACCGGCGGGGCCGGCACGGGCTCCGCGGGGGCGGGCTGCTGGGGCGCGACTGCCGGCTGCGCGGCCGCGGGCTCGGCCGGCATGGGCTGGGCGGGCAGGCCGACCTGCCCGGTCGCGTCCGGTGCGGTGACCGGCTGACCGGGAGCCATCTGCACGCTCGACGTCAGGGCGCCCTGCGGGGGAACGGGAGCGCCGGGCTGCACCTGGGGCTGGGGCTGCTGGACCGGCACCCCCTGCCCGGCTGTCTGTCCGGCCGTCGGCCCACCGGCCTCCTGCACCGGAACTCCGTGCGCGGGCGTTCCGGCCACCGCGCCCGGCTGGGCCACGGCACGACGCCGACGCCCCGTCGGCGCGGTCGTGGGGTGTGGCTGGGGCGGGGTGTGGTCGTCGGCCTGGTCGTGCGGAACGGCGTCGTGCCGACCGTCGTCGAGAGCGTCACCGGGGACGCCGTTACCGGCCTGGACAAGCCCCGCCGGGTGCCCGGGAACCTGCCCCTGCACCGGAGGTTGCGCCTGTGCGGGCACCTGCACCGGAGGTTGCGCCTGTGCGGGCACCTGGGCCTGCGCGGGCAACTGCGGCTGGCCCGGATTCTGCGGTTGGCCGGCACTTTGCGGCTGCGCCGGCGCCTGCGGCTGGCCGGGAGCCTGGGGCTGCACGGGAGCTTGCGGCTGCACGGGAGCTAGGGGCTGGCCGGGAAGCTGAGACTGCGCCGGAGCCATACCCGGTGCCGGCATCACCGCCTGCGCGGGCGCGAGCCCCTGTGCGGGGACGACTCCCTGTGCGGGGACGACTCCCTGCGCAGGCGCGACCTGTTGCCCGGGAACGGCCCCCTGAGCAGGAACGACTCCCTGCCCGGGGACCGGTGTCTGTGCCTGGACCTGCCCGGCGACCGCCTGCGGCTGACCCGGGACCTGAACCTGCGCGGGCGTCCCCCCCGGCACGGGACCGAGCCCCTGCGCCGCAGCCGCACCCGGAACCTGTGCCTGCCCCGGAACCTGTGCCTGCATGGGGACCTGTCCCGGCACCGGCACCGGCACCGGCACCGGAACCGGTGCCTGCCCGCCCGGCGCGGCTGTTCCCGCTCCCGCGGCCGCCTCCGCTGCCGCGGGCGCCCCCGCCGCGGCCTTCGCTCCGGCCTCCGCTCCGGCATCCGTCGCCGTCCCGCCGGACGGACGGTCGGCTTCAGCCGGGGGCAGGGCGAACACCGCGCGGGGCCCGGCCTCCTGCGCGGCGGCGCGCTCGTTCGCGGCGGCCAGGGCCCGTCGCCGCCGCCCGGTCGGCTGGCCGTCCTCGGTCTGGCCCGGCTGAGCCGCCTGGGAGAGCTGCGGGGGCTGGGAGGGCTGGACGCTCAGGCCAGGCTGAGGGGCGGAAGGAGCCGGCAGGGCCGGCGGCAACGCCTGCTGCCCGCCGTCGTCACGCCGGGCACGGTGGTGCCCGGCGCCCGGCGCGGGCACGCCCTGCGGCGGCACGGTTCCGCCCAGCCCGGTCCCCACGGCTGCGGTCCCCGCCGCATGCTCGGCAGCCGTCATGACGGCGCCCTCGGAGACGCCCTCCCCGGCGCCCTCGGCAGGCCGCCCCCGGCGTCGCCCCGTACCGCCGGAACCCTCGACGGCGGCCTGCGCCTGCGCCGGTACCTGCCCCTGCCCCTGCCCCTGCCCTTGCCCCTGTGCCTGGGCGGCCGCCTCCTCGGCCGCACGCCTCCGGCGCCGACCGGTGGGCGCGCCGCCCTCCGTGTCGCCCGCTCCGGCCGTCCCGGACCCGCCGGAGACCTCGCTCTCCAGGAAGGCGTCGACGGAGGACCGCCGCGCCCGCCGCCGCCCGCCGCCCGGCTGCTCGGCCGGGACCGCCGCATCGACGGCGGGAGCCTCGTCGACCGGGACCTCGGCCACCGCGATCTCGGCCACCGCGATCTCGGCTGCCGGAACGGCCCCCGCGCCACCGCCGATGGGCACTTCGAGCACGTAGGCGTTGCCGCTCATGCCCGGCACTTCGTGTGTCTGCAGCACGCCGCCGTGGGCGCGCACGATCCCGCGCACGATCGGCTCGTGCACCGGGTCACCCCCGGCGTAAGGCCCGCGCACCTCGATCCGTACGACCTCACCGCGCTGCGCCGCCGCCACGACGACGGTGTTGTCCATGTAACCGCCCGCCGACACCGGCGCGTTGCCGGTCGCGTCGACCCCCGCGACGTCCGCGACGAGGTGCGCGAGGGCGGTCGCGAGGCGCTGCGGGTCGACCTCGGCCTCGATCGGCGGGGCGTGCACCGCGAACTGCACCCGCCCGGGCCCGATCAGCTCCACCGCCCCGTCGACGCCGGCGGCGACGACGGCGTCGAGCATGACCTTCGTACGGCTGATCTCCTCGCTGCCGGCATCGAGGCGCTGGTAGCCGAGGACGTTGTCGATGAGGGAGGTGATCCGCGAGTAACCGGCCGAGAGGTGGTGCAGCACCTGGTTGGCCTCGGGCCACAACTGCCCGGCGTCGTCGGCGGCCAGCGTGGCGAGTTCGCGCCGCAGCTCCTCCAGCGGCCCGCGCAGCGACCGGCCCAGCAGCGTCAGCAACTGCTCGTGCCGCCCGGCGAGAGCTTCGTAGCGGTCCTTCTCGCGCTCGCCGAGGGCGGCGTACCGCTCCTCCCCGGCGGCGAGTTCCTCGTCGTGCCGCTCCTGCAGTTCCTCGAGTTCGGTGACGTGCTTCTGGCGCAGGGCGGTGAGCTCCGAGGCGTGCTCCTCCTCGATCCGCTCCAGCTCCGCCGCGTGCCGCTTCTCGAGCTCGTTCTTCTCCTCGACGAGCGCGTCGTAGGGCCGCCGGTCGGTGAAGGTCATGACGGCGCCGACGAGCTGGTCGCCGTCGCGCACGGGCGCGGTCGTCAGATCGACCGGCAGCGCGTCGCCGTTCTTGGCGAACACCACCTGACCGCGCACCCGGTGCTTGCGCCCGGAGCGCAGGGTGTCGGCGAGCGGGGACTCGTCGTACGGGAAGGGCGAGCCGTCGGCGCGCGAGTGCAGGACGAGCGTGTGCAGCTCGCGCCCGCCGAGATCGCTGGCCCGGTACCCGAGGATCTGGGCGGCGGCCGGGTTGACCAGGACGATGCGCCCGTCGGTGTCGGTGCCCACCACGCCCTCGGACGCGGCCCGCAGGATCATCTCGGTCTGCCGCTGCGAGCGGGCCAGCTCGGCCTCGGTGTCCACGGTGCCGGTGAGGTCCCGCACGACGAGCATCAGCAGCTCGTCGCCGCTGTAGCCGTGACTGTCGTACGCCTGGTGGCCGCTCTCGAGGTTCGCACTGGTGACCTCGACGGGGAACTCGGCCCCGTCCGTTCGCCGGGCGATCATCCGCGTCGGCTTGGTCCGCCCGCGCGGATCCATGTGGTCCGGCCGCCGCATGGACCCGGGGATGAGCTTGGAGTCGAACTGCGGCAGCAGGTCGAGCAGCCCGCGCCCGACGAGAGCCGTCCCCGGCGCCTCGAACGCCTCGAGCGCGATGGTGTTGGCGTTGACGACGGTCCCATTGGCGTTGACCAGCACCAACGCGTCGGGAAGCGCGTCCAGTATGGCTGCGAGGCGAGCAGCGCCTCGGGATGGCCTGCTGCTCACGAGACGCTTCCTCCCTGTTACCGCCCTTTGCTGACCGCTCGGGCCATCTTGCCAACCTGCCCGCGACGTGTCACGCGAGGGAGTCTAAGGGCAGCGGTTGCGCCGGCGACGCCGGATGAGAGGGAGGTCGCACAACGAAATGCCGCAGAACCCGTGACCCTGCCGTGACCACGCCGCCCGCCCGGCGCCCGCTCTCCGCGGGACTTTCACGCGACTTCGGCGCAGCCCGGCCCCGCCGTGAGACGTCCCGCCGAGAGACGCCGTGCGGTCACGGCCGCCCGCGGGAATCGAGATCGGGCAGCAGCGGCACGAGCCGGTCCCAGCGGGCGATCCGGCACCCGTCACCGCGGTCGTACACCGCGTCCACCGGCCGTCCGGCCCAGGTGCCGGTGACGTGCGCGGTGGCCGGTCCTCCGTACTGCATGGTGCACATGCCGCCGTCGGGGACGGGGGCGAAGACGTCCGTCCCCCACCGGGTCCCCCGGTCGAGCGCGGCGCAGGCGCCGGCGGCGTCGGGATGACTGCCGCTCGCGGGGTGGCAGTACAACTCGTACGTGCCGTCCCGCCCCTCCCCGGCGTGCCGCACGGTGACCATGAGGTGATCGCCGCCGCGGTCCTCGTCACGGACGGGCGGGGGCGCGAGCGTGCCCGCCGCGGCGTACGCGACGGCGGGCACGACGGAGAAGGCGGCGGCGGTCGCGGCGGTGGCGGCGACCAGGGCGCGGGGGATGGCCTGCAGCATGACCTGACTAACGCGCCACACCCCCGGACGTTGCGCGCCACACCCGTCACGGGCAAGGGCTTTGCCCTGCGGGCTTCCGGCCTAGTACCGTGGGAGGCGATTGGTGACACCGCACTCGGCTGTGTCATCATCTGCACGCACCACTCGCGCTCGCGCGGGCGGTTGTGCTGGAGGCGTCGCCTAGTCCGGTCTATGGCGCCGCACTGCTAATGCGGTTTGGGCCTTAAAGCCCATCGAGGGTTCAAATCCCTCCGCCTCCGCGCTGCATCACCGAAGCCCCGGTCCCCAGGACCGGGGCTTCGTCGTTCCCGTCCTCCCCCCCCGTGAGGGCGTTTGCCCAGGTCACAAGGGGTGGACCAAACGGATTTCACATGGCGGCGGCAGTCATGTAATGTTCTTCCTGTCGCCGGGACGGGGCCGAAAGGACCAAGACCGGCAGAAAACAAAACAAGCACTCGTAGCTTAACGGATAGAGCATCTGACTACGGATCAGAAGGTTGCAGGTTCGAATCCTGCCGAGTGCACACAGACCAGAGGCCCCGGAGAGATCCGGGGCCTCTGGTGTTTCAGCCGGCCTGGGTACCGTCCATCGCGGCAAACAGCTTGCCGAGCACTGCGGATCTTCCCCTACTCACCGGCTTCAACGTAGGCCTCCGTCGTCATGGCGATCTGCGAGTGCCGCAGGACGTGCTGCGTGATCTTTGGATGGACCTTGAGGCGACCAGCAGCGAGCTGCGCGTGTGCCAGGTTTCCGGATCGGGATCACGGGAGGCTGGCGCGGTGGGCGCGCAGGGCGGATGTGCGGGTGAGGCTGCTGAGCCCGCCGCCTTCGGAGGGCTTTCAGAAACAGCTCGGGCAACGGCAGGAAGTAGTCGGCCCCCTCCGTTTCGGTCTCCCAGTGAAGGATCTGCCGCGGGCCGTCTAGATCCCCCGTCGGGAGGAATACGTCCCTCCGCACTTTCCGATCGCTCAGCACCGCTGCCGTTCCGGGGCCCGCCCAGCGTCTTGCCATGCGCGCAGCACTGGCAGACGTCGGCCGACTTGGTCAACCACTCGCGGACGTCCCGGACGGTTAGCCTGCCGAGCGCTTCGCGCCAAGGTGAGGCGCGAACACGGAACCCGTACTGAGGTTGTGTCCAGCGCGTTATCCGCCAGTCCGTACCTCCTGGACACCCAACTCTTCTGCCAGGGCGTGCAGTTCCTCGGAGGGCGGCTGGCTCATGGTCAGCAGGTCGGTGGTTAGCTGCTTCACCAGCGGCAGAGACCGCACCATCTCGGGCGCCAGCTCACGTGCCGTCAGCAATGCCGAGACCGCGTCAGAGACCTGCCGACGCTGGGCATAGGCCCTGGCCACGTCGATCTGGAAACGGGTCTGCCGTTCCGCCGACAGCCCGGAGGCGTCAACGGCCCGCGCGGCCCGCAGGGCGACGCCGGCGTCTCCCAGGTCGACAGCGACGGCCACTTCGTGCAGAGCGACGTTCGTCGGGCCGAACTCGGTGTTGTAGTCGTTGCGCCCGTCGCCGACCAGTTCGCCCATATCGCGGGCCTCGCGGAGGAATCCGTACGCCTCATCAGCGAGGTTCAACCGAGCTGCGGCGACCGCCCGTTGCAGCGTCAGCGCGCCACGCAACGCCACCGCCTCGACCTGTCCGGACTCGGCCAGGGGCCGCAGCGCGTCAGCCGCACTCCCGGACACCTGGGCCGCCTGCTCGAAATGACGCGCGCCGAGAAAGACCAGCGACAGACGGAACTCACCGGCCGCCATCAGCAGCGGATCGTTCGCCCGCTCGGCAGCGACCACGGCACGGTCCACAGCGATCCAGGCCGCCTCCGGCTCGCCCATGTTCGCCAGCGCTCCGCTGCACGTGTGGTACATGACCGCCAGCAGCCGGAACAGCTCGGGGCGGTCCGACTCGGGAACGGACCGGGTGGCCGACTCAAGCTGGGGCACCAGCCCTTCCAGCAACTCGGCCAGGTCGGCGTAGTTGCCCTGATGCGTGAGCGACCAGGCCCGGTCGACCTCGGCGCGCAGCGTCGGCACATCAGGCGCCGTGTCCTGTCGACTGAGAACCGCCTTGAGCGAATGCGCGGCACTCAGCACCAGTCGCAGCCGACTCGCACCCGGCGGCTCCCCTTCGGACACCGACGCGACGAGGGGGGCCTCGGCCGCCAACTCGGCGATCGGCACCTCAAGGACGTCGGCGACCTTCTCCAGAACGGTCATCCGGTCGATGCGCCGCACGCCCCGCTCCACCTGGGACACCCACGCTTCCGAGCGCCCCAGCAGCCCGGCGAACTCCTTCTGGGACAGCCCCCGGCGTTTGCGGTTGAAGGCGATCTTGCGGCCAAGCGCCTTCTGGTACTCAGTGCTCAACGTCCACACCCTTGCCGGACACGAAGTCCAAGCGGTCCACCTCGACGGCGGACAGGTACTGCCCCCGCTCGGAGAGGAAGGCGCGCACGTAGTCCTTCGACTCGTGCTCCTCGAAGGCGTCCTTGTCCCGGTAGAGCTCATAGAACACGCGCTCCAGCGGACGGCCGTCAACACGGTGCACCGCGTAGACCACCGTCCCGGGCTCATTCACCCGAATCAGCGCACCGGTGCGCGCCACCAGGTCGTCGAACGCAGCCGCCGCCACGTCGTCCTTGCACGTGAAGCGCACAAACAGCCCGAACATGCGAAGCCTCCCTCCATCGGCATCCAGGTCAGCACCAGACCACGCGGCGAACGCTATGCGCCACCCGCCCGTACGAAAAGTACGAACCCGCATTCTCCGTACGCGCACATTCGGTACGGCGCTAGTACTAATTGTACGGCTCTGCATGGTCCGTGTCAGCCGATCCGTCCGGCGGACACAGAAAACAGCAGGTCACCGCCACGGAGGACGCCATGGCCACGCACCGACGAACCTTCCCGGGAGACCCCCAAGCACTCCGCGCCGTCCGCAACTGGATCCACACCACCCTGAACGGCCACCCCCGCACAGACGACGCCGCCCTGATCGTCACGGAACTCGGCACCAACGCCCTCACCCACACCGCCAGCGGCGACGGCGCCGGCGCCTTCCACGTCACGCTGACCGTCTCGGAACTGAGCACCACGATCGCGGTGACCGACGCCGGACAGACCAAGACCGCCCCCGAAATCCAGCACGCGCCCCTCAGTGCCACCCACGGCCGCGGACTGGCCATGGTGGCCGCCCTGGCCGACAGCCTCACGGTCCAGGGCGACGACTCCGGCCGCACCATCACCGCGGAGCTCCACGCAGACGGCCACCGCGGAGCCCACCCATGCTGATGGGTCCACAACGCGGCTACTGGTGCGAGTGCTGGACGGAAGACCTCACCGAGCAACGGCGGCCGGCACGCCTGGCATCGTTCGACGCCTACACAGCACCCCAGGCGGACCGGTGGGTTGCAGTCGCGCTCCGCACGATCTCCCCAGCCTTGGACCCGGATGCCTCGGACGCAGCATGGGAATGGCTGTGCGACGGCCGAATCGAGACCAGACGAGCCCTCTTGCGCTCCGAGCCCTGCATGGTCTCAATCACCCACGAGAGCATCCGCATCACATGGACGATCCGGCCAGTGATCTTCCTCCCGCTCGCACACCGCCAGATCACTCAACTTCCAGCCTGCGCATACGACTTCACGCCTCAGGCGACGCATGCATCCGACTGAGTAACAACCTTCTTCACGGGTTCAAGGCGGCTCGCTCCGCTCACCGCGCGCGGCCCGGCCCCCGGCCGGGCCTGCGCTCCTGCCTCCGTCCCGCTCCAGCCCGGCCGGCACCCGCGCCGCACTCAGCAATGAGCCGCTTCCAGACACCAGGCACAGTGCGGATCGGGTCGACTGGGCTGGCGGTTGTGAGTGGCTATGTTGGCCGCAGCGGCGATGACCACCCAAAGTTGCGCTACACCGGGCACTTCCTGAGAGAGGCCGAGGAATTTGGAGACGTTCTACTCGTCAGCGATAAATTCCTTGGCTGTGCTGACGAGACGAGCGGCACGCTCGGTGGAGAACTTTTCGAAGTCATCCTCAAACAAGCTCGCCGGACAGAGGGACTTCTCAAGGATTTTCGGAATTGCTTCTTCGTCCATGCTCTGCCGATAAACGCTTGGAGCACTCCCGCCCAAGGTCTTGTTGTCTTGAGAAGACATGAACGCAAAGTTCACGAGCGCATTAATTTGCTCCGCCTTCACCCCTTGCTGCTTCAGGTGGGCCCTAGGGTAAAGGTGATGAAACTCGTTCCGATTGTAATTCTGCAGCACTTTCGCCAACGTGATAGGGGAACCCGACACGAAGGAGAGTGGCGATTGCTGCGCAAGCAGGAGCACGAAGGTCCGAGTACTAACGGTACCCACCGAGAAGCTCTGACTGAGGAAATAGTCGGGATCGACCGAAGAAGCAATTTGATCAATACTAGAGCTCCCCTTTTTTCGCAACTCTACTGCTTCCGCGATGTCGCGATTCATATTGCGCAGAACGCCTGCAGAATAGCGGCGGGAGAAACAGGACCGCCAGAACCACCTGAGCAGTTGCTTGCGCTGAGCCTCCGTGTACTTCACGGCGGTGGTCCCAGGAGTGGCAAAGAAGGCGCTCAGTGCGACAATAAGCGTCGCATAGGGCAAATTGTTTAGAGACTCGACTCTTAGATTTTTGTGCAGAAAGTCAACAGCTCCCTTGATGCCGTTTTCGATCTCCTGAAAACGAGTTCGTACCTCTGACCCGTTCAGTCCAATCAAAGCAGACGGGGATGCATCATGCGCAATGATAGCTGCGCAGCAACGCAAGAGAAGGTTAGTGTCTTCCCCAACGTCCTCGAAACCGAAGGGGCGAAGATCCTCAGCCAAGTCATTGAAGCGCTCTTGCAGGTCGAATTCTTCACTCCACGTCCACGCAGAAAGCAGCTGGAGTGTATCTAGCTCCACCCCCATTCGATTTACCCGCTCGAAGACAATGGCCACTTTCGCCCTATTGTCAGTCTCGATCGACTGGACGGGGATGACGGCTTCCTTGAATTCTGACTGCACTTTATCGATTAGCTCAAGTTTTGTGGCGTCGAGATGCTCTGTAGCCTTACGATATGCCGTAACGTTGAAGAAGGTGCCGATAGGGAAGTGCTTTTCGGGGTCGACCTTCTCGTTCGAAAGGGCGAGGAATTGACTCTCCTGGAGATCGGGAGAGGCGCTGAAGTCAAAATAAATCCTATTCCATTCGACCGCTTCTTCCGGGGTAATTTCTGACTGGAAAACACCAAAGATGGAAGTCAGGCGTTGCTGCCCGTCAAGAACGTAATCAATCGGATAGTCGGGGTCATTTTGCGGCAGCACGAACGGTCCGAGTTGGCGTTCTGATTGAAGCTGCTCCTTGGTTCGCCAAAGAATCAACGCGCCAAACGGATATCCTTTGTAAATGGAATCCATGAGGTAGGCCACACGCTCGGCATCCCATACGAATCCACGCTGAAAAGCAGGGATTCGAACGGAGCCCGATGTAACTTGGTCGATAACCTTGCGAATTGACAGTCCGTCCAAGGTGTTCACCCCCCAAACAAGCGAGCTGCCTCGCTTGTGTTCAGCCGCGTCAGTGCCCTCGAAACCACACCGAGGTCAAGATGCACGCTAGACGGCACGGTGGGTCGCAGCAAGCAGAACGCCAGATTCACGGCTAAGGCATGCACGCTGTGCTGTAGCCACCGAGGGAGTGCGGCAGCCGTCGCCGTGCCCGGAGGCAATACGTGATGCGTGCCAGATGTTGTGAGGGCCGCGGGAGGCGCCGAGCCCCGGTCCTTCCCGCAGTCGGACACTGCCCAGCAAAGACATCCGTGTCCTGTTCCGCTGTCCTCACGGGCCGGCGGTCACAGGTTGCTCTGGCCGACGACCCTGACAGCGTGGCTGGGGCCGGTGGGAGTGCAGCGAGTCACACGCGTGCCTGGTCGGTCGGCGCACCCGACGTCGTGGCTGACTTTCGCTGGCTGAGATGCAGACGGGCCTGGTAGCGATCCCAAAGTAATAAACGTGCCACAGTCTGAGGCGGCGGGAGTTGATGAAAATTACCCCTCAGTCAACTCTTCCTCGAATACGAGAGTGCGCTCCGCAGCGTCCAGAAGATCTTTATACGTGAGCACTTCGATACGTGACAGGTGTGAGTTGTACGAGCGTATTGCCTGGTCAATTTGCAAGCGAGAAGGTGCCCCATGTATTAGTTGCACGTGAGTCGGATGACCAATCACGACTGAGGAACGTACCCGCCGGAGATCAACCTCGAAGTCGAGTTCCTCACTCAGCTCAACTTGCAAGGAGGCGCGTTGATCGTCAAGCGCGCGCAAGTAGTTTACTGTCTGCGCAACCGCCTCATGCACGTCCTTCCCTACGATGTAGTGCCGGCGATGCTCCTTGACGAGCCCTGGGATGCACGGACCCTTCAGTTCGACGATGTGCAATGACCCATCTGCGCAAAGCAAAGGAATATCGTACTCGTCGAGAAAGGTAAACTTGCGCCTCGGAGCTATGCCTACGTAGCGTCCCCCGAACAGCCAATACTTATCGCCGATAGCGCGCTGCAAATCAGTTTCCGTCGTGCCGGGTGTGGCGGCGAGCACTTGGAGTTGTTCGACTGCTTCGCGGCGGCGACGCACAACAGCCGATTCGACCTCGCTTAGACCACGATGTGTCTCTGTTACTGCGGACAGGACGACCGGAAGGCTCGCGTCACCTTCAAGGGCGCGTCCAATCGCATCTGGGCTGAACCCGACAACATTAAAGAGCTGAGCTTGAGTCTCGCGGATTTCGAAGTCTCCAAGTTGTTCTCGGAGCTCTTGGAGGACTTTGAGTGACTTTCCATCGCCCGTCGAGGCCAAGCCAAGCCTAGGCCGCCATGACTCGTTTTCTCCGTCATGCTTTTGAACCAAAAGCACAAGCGTGCGTCCGTACTCCTCGGAAAAACGCTGCGCTGCGGCAATAACCGCATTGCTGAATTTTCCGTCAAGGATAACGGCAACCGAAATGGCTGCGCGTCTAGCGTCCTTGGACTGACCAAAGCGTACGTCGAGGTTATCAGGCTTACTTACCTGACTAGCATAGATTGTTTCACTAGGGAATCCGGTTAGCTGCCCTATGAGGGTCATCAAACGGCCGTACTTGTACTTGCTATTTATTGTCGCCGAGTGGTTGACGCCCTGTAGGGCTTCAGCAAGTTTGGCCAGATTGTCTTCGACGGTCACCAGGCAGACGCTAGCTCTCGTGATCAAAGAGTGCACGCCTTTTGAGCACAGGACAGCGTTCTCGCAGGTGGGGTGAGGGATTCAGCGTGGCGTACAGCAACAGTCAGCAAGCCAAAAAAGACGGCAAAGCGCACAGAATTAGGCTGACTCTGGCTAAACGTGCGAAAGTCCTCAAATCATACCGAGACTGCGGGGCTGAGCAGCTCGATGTGTTCTTTGAGTGCCGTGGCAAAGTCTTCGTCGTATCGCAATCGGCTCTTCTGTAGGCGTCCAAAGAATCCACTGGTGGCACGCAAGCTCAAAGGCTCTAGGGATTCCTTATCTACAACGTCGAGCAGGTGCCTGTACGGGTGCTGCTCTGGCCACATTCCATAAGGCACCTCCCAGCGCTCCTCGCCGTTACCCCAAGCGGCTAGTGGCCAACGCATGCCCTTCAATAGGGGAATCTGGCCAGTCTCGTCAAATTCTCCTGGATTCCTGAGTCGTTTGCCCACCCACTCGGCTACGCCTACCGTGACGGCGTTGCCTACTAGTTTCCAGCGGGGGCCCGTCCTGCCGTTCGCCTGTTGGGCTGCAATGGTCCAGTTCCGTGGAAAGCCTTGCAGTTCCTCGGCGTCGTTGATCGATGGAGTGACGACTGCCCGCCCGGTGGGTGCACTTCGGATCCACATCGCAGGGGGAGAAGGAATTCCTAGGCCGGACCCGCCCTTTAGGGTAGGCAAGGCGTCTTTTGCCCACCCCAAACCCGTATTCCCCTCAGTCCAGTAGAACCCGTAAGCATCATCGCGGTATTCCGCGTCCGGAATCTCGTTGGTTTCATCAGCGAAGAGGACCCTCCTAGGGTCCTCGGTGCGAGACGCGACCACGATTACTCGCTGCCTGCGTTGTGGGACGCCTGTAAACCTCGAATCGACGAGCCGGTAGGCCCACTGGTAGCCGAGCCTGTCGAATTCGCCTACCAGGTACTCCATGGCGTGCCCTCGATCGAGCGCAAGCATGTTTCGCACGTTCTCGATGACGACCCATCGCGGGGATGCATCGGCCAGGAGTTCAAACAGGTGCTTTACGAGCCCTGACTGCTTCCCATGGATGCCTGCGGTTCTGCCTGCTTGCGAAAGATCCGTGCAGGGGAAACCGGCTGTTACTACATCAACCGGGGGCAATGCGGGCAGATCCTGAATGTCGTTGTGGTAGTCGACATCGGGGAACTGATCGAGCAACACAGCCTTCGCAGGTTCCGCCCACTCGCAGAGAAGTTTCGTCTCGAAGCCTGCACGGTGCAGGCCGAGCTCCAGGCCGCCGATGCCCGCAAAGAGCCCGGCTACTGTCGGAGTTGGGTCGGTGACGTCAGGTGTTGCCATGGGTTCAATGATCCCATGGCGTTTGGACTCAGCATACGGAAGCGACCGATCTCACGCTGAGTGCCTCGCTCCCGGGCCTTGGGAGGGCCGGCTCTGTACAGCAGCGAAGTACAGCGACCCCAGCAACCGCCAGCGACCGACACTGGCCCTGACGGTCCTCCCCGCAGCCTGTATGACCTCCAATGACCGATCCCTGTAGAGCTACGGATCAGAAGGTTGCAGGTTCGAATCCTGCCGAGTGCACAGCAGGCCAGAGGCCCCGGATCACTCCGGGGCCTCTGGTGTTTCACGGGCGTACGGTAGTGGAGTACGGCAACGGGCCCTGGGTCAGCTGGAGTCAGCGCAGCCACCTTCGGGTGCACCTTCAGGGCGACCGGGAGCGAACTGCCATGACCGACCGAGACTGGTACGACGACAGCGGCTACGAGAGCGCGGTCGGGCGAGCCGAGCGGATGACTCGGGTGGGCTGGACAGCGATCTTGGGCGTGACGGGGCTGATGACGCTTGCCGCGATTGCTGCCCTCGTCCTCTGCCTGGCCGTCGTCGTCGGGATGGTTCACGTCGTGATGGTTGCCACCCGCTAGACATTGCTGAGCTTGTCAAGCGTGCTCCGCTCACGAGTCTTGAGGAGCAACCGGTGGGGCACGGGGCTTCTGTCCAGCGGGTCAGGTGAATGGTCGTGTGCCGCCGGGCCCGGGGCGGGCGGGTGCTTCAGTCCGTCCGGCATTGTTCCTCCAGGTAGTCGGCGGCCAGTGCGCTCGCCCGGGTGAACCAGTCCGTCAGGACCGCGATCTCGTCGGGTGAGTAGTCGCCGAAGAGGGCGGCCAGGTGGGCGTAGTAGGGCTCGTAGACCTCGCGGATGCGGGCCTCGGCGTCCTGCCGTGCGGCCACGCGTACGCGGCGGCGGGTGACGTAGCCCGCGAGTTCCAGGCGGTTGAGGATTCCGGTCACGGCGCCCGTCGTGACATGGGCGCGGGTCGCCAGATCGCCCGCCGTGAGCTGGTTCTCGCCGGCCTCGATGACGTAGGCGAAGCAGGTCAGGTCGGTGACGTTCAGCCCGGCTGCTGGGCCATCTCCTGCCGGCTGATCATGCTCGTCGCGATGAGGTGGTCCATCGCCGACAGCGCCTGTGCCGGGGTGGCGGGCGGGCGCGGCTTGGCTTGCGTACCGGGAATCCCTGGCCGTCGGGCTTGCGGTCGTGGCGGCGAGCGTCCTGGTCACTTGGGTGCTGCACCCCGCCGGGCGGGGCAAGCCGTCGGGGGCCGCGGCCCCGGGACCAGTGGGGCTGGCGGGTGCGGGAACTCACCGCTCGGGAGGGGCATCCGGGGTGCGTCGGGGTGTCGGCTGGCGGGGCGCGGGGCGCGGGGACGCCGTGCGGCCACGGCGGAGACGGAGGTCAGGGTCACCGGTCCCGCGGGGCCGGCGTCCGCTGCCGCTGCGGAGACCGGCGGCTGAGTCTGCGGCCGGGGGCGGCCGGGGGCGGCCCGCGCGGGGACCGATTGTCAGTGGCTCCCTCTACGCTCGTGAGAGATGGCACAGGCATGGAAGTGCGCGGGGCTGCGCTGGACGGCAGGTCGTCCCGTGCTGGCTTGGGAGGGCGGGCGGGGCAGCGCGCTGGTGCGGGGGAAACGCGTGGCCTTCGCGGTCGCGGACGGGGGTGGGCGGACATGCGTGGGAGCCAGGGGGCATCCGTGTCCGGTGCGGGCGGGTGTGCCGGGGCGGAGCACGGGGGCGCGGTGCGAGGAGTGCGCGCGGCTGGACCGGGCGCACTCCGTCGCCGCCGACACGATCGCGGACGACCCGCGGCCGTACCGCGTATACCTGGCGTGGTTCGGGCCCGGCATGGTCAAGGTCGGGATCACCGCGGTGGAGCGGGGCTCGGCCCGGCTGCTCGAACAGGGGGCGGTCTGCTTCAGCTGGCTCGGCGCCGGACCCCTGATGGCCGCCCGGCGCACCGAGGAACTGCTGCGGGCCGCGCTTCAGGTGCCGGACCGGATCCCGTACGGCGAGAAGCGGGCGGTGCGGCCCCGGTTGCCCGCGTCGGCGGCGGAGCGGGCGGCCGAGGTGGCGGCGCTGCACGCGCGGGCGGTGGGGCTGGCCGGCTGGCCGGAGTCGCTGGCGTGTGAGCCGTGCCGGGTGGTCGACCACGTGGAGGCGTTCGGGATCGCGGGGCTGCCGCCCGCCGCCGGGCAGGTCGGCGAACTGGTCGCGGGCGGGTCGGTGGCCGGCGAGTTGCTGGCGGCGGCCGGGCCCGACCTGCATCTCGCGACCGGGCGCGGGATCGTCGTGCTCGACACCCGGCTGATGACCGGCTGGGACCTCGTTCCCGCCCCGGGCGGAGACGGGTTCACCGTTCCGGTGCGGGAGTTCAGAGAGGACGCGGGGGTCCAGGACGGGTTGTTCTGACATGCAGGACGGGTCTGCGGGAGGGGTCTGCGGGACGGGTTGTTCCGGCCTGCGGGTGCGGGTGATGGTGAGGGCATGAGCGATCACCGAGCCCTGTCCGGGCGGCCGGGCGGACGGAGAGCAGTGCAGCCGGGCACCCACACCCGTACGCCCGCCACCACCGAGCACACCGAGCCTGCCCGCACCGAGCCCGCCCCCACTGCGCCTACCGCCCCCACCCCGCCCGGGGCGGGCGAGGCCGCCGAAGTGCGGCGGTTCTGGGAGCGGCTCGGGGTGCCGGGGCTCGTCGACGTCCACACGCACTTCATGCCGGAGCGCGTCCTGCGCAAGGTCTGGAGGTACTTCGACTCGCTCGGCCCGCTGACCGGCGGTGTCGAGTGGCCCATCACCTACCGGGCGGAGGAGGCCGAACGGGTCGCCGTCATCCGGGAGTTCGGCGTGCGCGCGTTCACGGCCATGCTCTATCCGCACAAGGCCGGCATGGCCGAGTGGCTCAACGGCTGGGCCGTGGACTTCGCCCGCCGCACCCCGGACTGCCTGCACACCTCGACGCTCTTCCCCGAGCCCGGGGTCGAGGCGTACGTGCGGGACGCGGTCGAGGCGGGCGCGCGGGTCTTCAAGGCGCACGTGCAGGTGGGGGCGTACGACCCGGCCGACGAACTGCTCGACCCGGCCTGGGGGCTGCTGGCCGAGGCCGGTACGCCGGTGGTGATCCACTGCGGTTCCGGTCCCGCGCCGGGCAAGCACACCGGTCCCGGACCCGTCGCCCGCGTGCTGGCCCGCCACCCCCGGCTGCGGCTCGTCGTCGCGCACATGGGCATGCCGGAGTACGAGGACTTCCTCGCCCTGGCCGAGCGGTACGACGAGGTGCGGCTGGACACCACCATGGCGTTCACCGGCTTCAGCGAGCGGCTGGCCCCGTTCCCGAAGCGCGCGCTGCCCAGGCTGGCCGGCCTCGGGGACCGCATCCTGCTCGGCAGCGACTTCCCCAACATCCCCTACCCCTACCTCGAGCAGCTGCGGGCCCTGGAGGAGCTGGGGCTCGGGGACCCGTGGCTGCGCGCCGTGTGCCACGACAACGGGGCCCGGCTGTTCGGGCTGTGACCTCACGTCACTTCCCACCAGGGAAGCGGCAAGGGATTGCCCAAGCGCCGCCTGAGAGGCGCCTGTGCGTTTCTTAGCAAAATCACAGGTTGCCGAAAGGGCGCTCTCAGAGGGTCCGGACAGTGTGTTCACCATGACCACGACCTCGCCCCAGGGGCGCACCGAACTGCTGAGGCCGGACGGGAGCCCCGTCCGAGTCCTGGTGGTGGACGACGAACTGTCGATCACCGAACTGCTGTCCATGGCCCTTCGCTACGAGGGCTGGCAGATACGCAGCGCCGGTGACGGCACGGGAGCCGTCCAGACCGCGCGGGAGTTCCGTCCCGACGCCGTCGTCCTCGACATGATGCTCCCCGACATGGACGGGCTGACCGTCCTGGGGCGGCTGCGCCGCGAGCTGCCCGACGTGCCGGTCCTGTTCCTCACCGCCAAGGACGCGGTCGAGGACCGTATCGCCGGTCTCACCGCCGGCGGCGACGACTACGTGACCAAGCCCTTCAGCCTCGAGGAGGTCGTCGCCCGGCTGCGCGGACTGATCCGCCGTTCCGGCGCCGCCGACCGCCGCTCCGAATCGGTCCTGGTCGTCGGCGACCTCACCCTCGACGAGGACAGCCACGAGGTCTCACGGGCCGGCCAGAACATCCACCTCACCGCCACCGAGTTCGAACTGCTGCGCTTCCTGATGCGCAACCCGCGGCGCGTGCTCAGCAAGGCGCAGATCCTCGACCGCGTGTGGTCGTACGACTTCGGCGGCCAGGCCAACGTGGTGGAGCTGTACATCTCCTACCTGCGCCGGAAGATCGACGCCGGACGCGAGCCCATGATCCACACCCGTCGGGGTGCCGGGTACCTGATCAAGCCCGCCGTGTCATGAGCGGACGACGACGAACGCGTCCGCAGAAGCGTCGAGCGGGACAGCCGCGCACCCTGCGGGCGCGGCTCGTCGTCGCTTCCGTGGTGCTGATCGCCGTGGTGTGCGCGGTGATCGGCGCGGTGACGACGCTGGCGCTGAATTCCCATCTGTACGAGCAGCTCGACACCAAGGTGGGGGACGTCGCCATGCGCGCGGTCGGCGGTCGCATGGACGGCAAGCTGCCGCCCGGCGGTCAGGTCGGCGGCTCGAACAGCGGTTCCTCCGGGATCGCGGGCCAGCCCGGCGCACGGGACGACGACATCCCGGCGAGCGAGAAGGCGACCAAGTTCGTCAAGCAACCCCCGACGCAGCTCGGGACGATCGCCGCCTACGTGCAGAGCGGCAAGATCGTCAGTGCGGCCGTCGCGGAGCAGACGAGCGACAGCAACGGCGTGTTCAAGGACATGAAGGCGGGCAGCCTCAGCACGGCGCAGAAGGCGGCCCTCGCCTCCGTGGCGAAGGACAACACCGAGCACTCCGTGTCGATCCCGGGCCTCGGGGACTACCGCGTCCGGTACGTCACGAACGGCAGCGACTCGTACTACGTCGCCCTCCCGACCACCGAGGTCGACAGCACCGTCAACACCCTGATCCTCGTCGAGGTCAGCGTCACCGCCGCCGGTCTCGGCGCGGCCGTCATCGCCGGTTACGTGCTGGTCGGCGTCGCCACCCGCCCGCTGCGCCGGGTCGCCGCCACCGCCACCCGCGTCTCCGAACTCCCCCTGCACACCGGCGAGGTCAACCTCAGCGAGCGCGTCCCGGAGTCCGAGACCGACCCGCACACCGAGGTCGGCCAGGTCGGCGCCGCGCTCAACCGGATGCTGGACCACGTCCACGGCGCCCTGCACGCCCGCCAGCAGAGCGAGATGCGGGTACGGCAGTTCGTCGCCGACGCCAGCCATGAACTGCGTACGCCCCTCGCCTCCATCCGCGGCTACGCCGAGCTGACCCGGCGCGGCCGTGAACAGGTCGGGCCCGACACCCGGCACGCCCTCGGCCGCATCGAGTCCGAGGCGGGCCGGATGACGCTGCTCGTGGAGGACCTGCTGCTGCTCGCCCGGCTGGACGCGGGCCGTCCGCTGCAGTTTGAGCAGACTGACCTCATCCCCCTCGTCGTCGACACCGTGAGCGACTCCCGGGCGGCCGGCATGGACCACAACTGGCGCCTCGACCTGCCCGACGAGCCGGCCCTGGTGTCGGCCGACGCGGCACGCGTCCAGCAGGTGCTGGTCAATCTGCTCGGCAACGCCCGCAAGCACACCCCGCCCGGTACGACCGTCACCGCGCGCGTGCAGCGGCGCGGACCGTGGATGTGCGTGGACGTCGAGGACAACGGCCAGGGCATCCCGCCGGAGCTGCTGCCGCACGTCTTCGAACGGTTCGCCCGCGGCGACTCGGCGCGCTCCCGCTCGACCGGCTCGACAGGGCTGGGGCTCGCGATCGTGCAGGCCGTGGCGACCGCGCACGGCGGCGCCGTGACCGTGGACAGCGTGCCCGGACGCACGGTGTTCACCGTCCATCTGCCGGCCCTGGCCCCGCAGGCGCCCCACCCGGCCCCCGAAACGAACTGGCAATCGCACTCACAGGCACAGCACAGCGCCACCACATGGGTGCGACAGGGCGCTTGACCAGAGTCGATGTCATGCGAACCGACTCTTCTCCCGGCACCCTGCCGGCGCGGGAGCACCTCCCGGCCGGCGACGCCGGTACGCCTGTCCTGGACGTAGTGATCCCCGTCTACAACGAGGAGAAGGACCTCCAGCCGTGCGTGCTGAGACTGCACGAGCACCTCAGGCGCACCTTCCCGTACGCGTTCCGCATCACGATCGCGGACAACGCCTCGACGGACACCACCCCCCTGGTGGCCCGGCGGCTGGAGGCGGACATCCCCGAGGTCCGGTCCTGCCGGCTGGAGCAGAAGGGCCGCGGCCGCGCGCTGCGGACCGTCTGGTCCGCCTCGGACGCCCCGGTCCTCGCCTACATGGACGTGGACCTGTCGACCGACCTCAACGCGCTGCTGCCGCTGGTGGCACCACTGATCTCGGGCCACTCCGACCTGGCGATCGGTTCCCGGCTGGCCCGCTCCTCCCGCGTCGTACGGGGTCCCAAGCGGGAGTTCATCAGCCGGGTCTACAACCTCATCCTGCGCGGCTCGCTGCAGGCCCGGTTCTCGGACGCGCAGTGCGGCTTCAAGGCGATACGCCGTGATGTCGCCCAGGTGCTGCTGCCGCTGGTGGAGGACACCGGCTGGTTCTTCGACACCGAGATGCTGGTCCTCGCCGAGCGCGCGGGCCTGCGCATCCACGAGGTGCCGGTCGACTGGGTCGACGACCCGGACTCGACGGTGCACATCGTGAAGACGGCGACCGACGACCTCAAGGGGGTGTGGCGCGTGGGCAGGGCCCTGGCCACCGGTTCGCTGCCGCTGGACCGGCTCGCCCGTCCCTTCGGCGACGATCCGCGCGACCGCGACCTGAAGGACGTACCCAAGGGGCTGGCCCGCCAGCTCGTCGGGTTCTGCGTGGTCGGCGGGCTGTCGACGCTGTTCTACCTGCTGCTCTACAGCGGCTTCCGCATGTTCTCCGGCTCCCAGGCGGCCAACGCGCTCGCCCTGCTGGTCTCGGCGGTCGCCAACACCGCGGCCAACCGCCGCCTGACCTTCGGGGTGCGCGGGCGCGGCGGCGCCGTCCGGCACCAGGCTCAGGGCCTGGTCGTCTTCGGCATCGGCCTCGCGCTGACCAGCGGTTCGCTCGCCGCCCTCAACGCGGCGACGTCCGACCCGGCCCACTCCACCGAACTGGCCGTCCTGATCGCCGCCAACCTCGCGGCGACGGTGCTGCGCTTCCTGCTGTTCCGGGCGTGGGTGTTCCCCGACCGCCAGGAGGAGCTGCACTCGGCCGTGGTGGCCTCGCACACCCCGTCCGCGCCGGCCCACGCACAGCAAGCGCAGCCCCAGCACCCGCACGCGCACCCGTACTGGCAGCAGACCACGGTCCCGTTCCACGCCGGTGAAGCCGCGGACCGCAACCGCACCCGCACCTGGGGGGACGCCACCGCGCAGCTGCAGCCGGCGCGCCCCACCGACACCGACCCGAGGGACTTCCGATGACCACCGACTACGACCGGACCAGCCACGAGGGCGGACCGGGTCCCTCAGCCTGGGGACCACCGACTACGAGCGCACCGACGACGAGCGCACCGACTACGAGCGCACCGACGACGAGCGCACCGACGACCAGCACCCGGACAGCCGGCGGGCCGCCGGTGAGCGTGCCGACGACGGACACGCTCACCCCGGCCCCGCACGAGCCCGTGGCGCCGCCGCCGCTCCCGCCCGCCCCCGCGGCGGGCGAACCGAAGCAGCCGCTCGGGCGCGGACTGTGGCGGGGCCGGCCCGAGGACCCCCGCTGGGCCCGCCCGGCCCTCCTCGGCCTGCTGCTGGCCACCGGCCTGCTCTACCTCTACAACCTCAGCGCCTCCGGCTACGCCAACTCCTTCTACTCCGCGGCCGTCCAGGCCGGCAGCAAGAGCTGGAAGGCGTTCTTCTTCGGCTCGCTGGACGCGGGCAACGCCATCACCGTCGACAAGCCCCCGGCCTCGCTGTGGCCGATGGAGCTGTCGGTGCGGATCTTCGGGCTGAACTCGTGGGCGATCCTGGTCCCCGAGGTCCTGATGGGCGTCGCGACGGTCGCCGTCGTGTACGCGGCCGTGCGCCGCCGGTCCACCCCCGCGGCCGGACTGATCGCCGGCGCGGTACTCGCGCTCACCCCCGTCGCGGCGCTGATGTTCCGGTTCAACAACCCGGACGCGATGCTGGCGCTGCTGATGGCGCTGGCCTGCTACTACGTCGTCCGCGCGGTCGAGGACGGCCGGACGAGGTGGCTGCTGTGGGCCGGGGTCGCGATCGGCTTCGCGTTCCTCGCCAAGACCCTGCAGGCCTTCCTGATCCTGCCGCCGCTGGCGATCGTGTACGCGGTGTGCGCGCCGGTGCCGCTGAAGAAGCGGTTCGGGCAGCTGGCCGCGGCGACGCTCGCGCTGGTCGTCTCCGGCGGCTGGTGGGTCGCGATCGTCGAGCTGTGGCCGGCCTCCTCCCGCCCCTATATCGGCGGATCGCAGAACAACTCCTTCCTGGAGCTGACCTTCGGCTACAACGGCCTCGGCCGCCTGAGCGGCGACGAGACCGGCAGCGTCGGCGGTGGGGGCGGCGGGGGCGGCACCGGCATGTGGGGCGAGACCGGCTGGAACCGGATGTTCAACTCCGAGGTCGGCGGCCAGATCTCCTGGCTGCTGCCGGCCGCGCTGATCCTGCTGGCCGCCGGTCTGGTGGCCACCCGCAAGCTGCCGCGTACCTCCGCGACCCGCGCCGCGTTCCTGGTCTGGGGCGGCTCGCTGCTGACGACCATGGTCGTCTTCAGCTACATGGCGGGCATCTTCCACCAGTACTACACGGTGGCCCTCGCCCCCTACCTGGCGGCCGTGGTCGGCATGGGCTCGGCGCTGCTGTGGGAGCGGCGGAGCGAGACACGGGCGTCGCTCACCCTCGCGGCCTCGGTCGTGGCGAGCGCCGCCTGGGGCTACGTCCTGCTCAACCGCACCCCGGACTACCTGCCCTGGCTGAAGTGGCTGGTCCTGATCGGCGGCCTGACCGCCGCCCTCGGCCTGATCTTCGCGGGCCGCATCACCCGGCGGCTCGCCCTCGCGGCGGCGGCCCTGGGCCTGGTGGCCGCGCTGGCCGGCCCGACCGCGTACACCCTGAGCACCGTAGACAGCGGACACACCGGCTCCATCGTGACGGCCGGCCCGGCGGGCGCGAGCACGATGGGCGGCGGCCCCGGCGGCGGTGGCGGCATGCGGGGCGGCTTCGGCGGCGGCATGCCGGGCCGGCAGGGCCAGAGCCAGCAGAACGGCAACGGCAGCACGCAGGGGCAGCAGGGCAACGGCTTCCCCGGCGGCACCGGCGGCTTCCCGGGCGGCACACCCGGCCAGCAGGGCCAGCAGAACGGCAACGGCAGCACCCAGGGCCAGGGCCAGAACCAGCAGGGTGGCATGCCCGGCGGCCAGATGGGCGAGGGCGGCGGCATGGGCGGCGGTGGCGTCGGCGGCCTGCTGAACGGCGCGAGCGTCAGCTCCGAGGCCAAGAAGCTGCTGGAGACCGACGCGGACAAGTACACCTGGGCCGCCGCGGCCATCGGCTCGCAGAACGCGGCGAGCTACCAGCTCTCCACCGGCGAACCGGTGATGGCGATCGGCGGCTTCAACGGCACCGACCCCTCCCCGACGCTGGCCCAGTTCAAGAAGTACGTGGCGGAGGGGAAGATCCACTACTTCATCGCGAGCGGCGGCATGGGCGGCGGCATGGGCGGCAACAGCGGCACGTCCTCCCAGATCACCTCCTGGGTGGAGGCCAACTTCAAGAAGGTCACGGCCGGTTCGGCCACCTTCTACGACCTCACGCAGAAGGCGAGCGACTGACGGTCCGTCGGACGGAGCAGGGCGGTGGCCACGGCCACCGCCCTGCTCCGTTCTGTCGTCCAGCGCGGGAAACGTCCTGCGGCCCGCGCCGCGTTGGCGTGCGGGGCGGAGCGGGCAGACTCGGGGTGGTGGCCGCCCGCAGCCGGGCGGGCGGATGCCGGCACCTGGCATCCTGACCGGCGAACGACGTCGAGGAAGGTGCGCCATGGTGAGGGCAGCCGAGCGGGCCGGGCGGACCAGCGTCTGGCTGGAGGGCAAGGCCCGCCGGGGAGGGCGCGGCAGCGGACAGCCGTCGGGGCTGGACCGGGAGCGGATCACCGAGGCGACGGTCCGGCTGCTGGACGGCGAGGGGCTGGCCGGATTCTCCATGCGCCGCCTGGCCGCCGAGCTGAACGTCACCGCGATGTCCGTCTACTGGTACGTCGACACCAAGGACGACCTGCTCGAACTCGCCCTCGACGCGGCCTTCGGCGAACTGGCCCTGCCCGACCCGGACGCCGGCCCCGACGCCGACGAGGACTGGCGCGACCAGCTGCGGACGCTGGCCCGGGAGTACCGCACCCTGCTGGTGCGCCACCCCTGGCTCTCCCCGCTGGCCGGCACGTTCCTCAACATCGGCCCGAACTCGCTGTCGTTCTCCCGCGCCGTCCAGCAGGTCGTCCGCAGGACCGGCCTGCCCGTGCACGGTCTGACCGGCGCCATCTCCGCCGTCTTCCAGTTCGTGTACGGCTACGGCACGGTCGAGGGCCACTTCATCGCCCGCTGCGCCGCCGCGGGCATGACCCAGGACGAGTACTTCCGGTACGCGATGAGCGCGGCGACCCGGGCCCCGGAAGCCGCCGAGGTCGTCCAGGAGTCCGCCGAGTTGATGGCGGCCCGCGGCGGCGACACGGTGCAGGACATGCGGGAGAGGGACTTCGCCTTCGCCCTGGAGCTGCTGGTGGCGGGCATCGAGGCGATGGCCGCCCGGGGCTGACCGCTCGCTCCCGGGCGCCGGGCTTCCCGCTCCTGGCCGCCGCCGGGCCTCCCGCTCCTGGCCGCCGGCCGTGCTGCTCTTGGCCGCCCGCCGTGCTGCTCCCGGCCGCCGGCCGCGCTACTCCTGGGACGCCAGCCGGGCCGGGAAGCCGCCGGTGGCCACCGGACCCCACTTCTCGGGCGTGACCCGGATGATCGACTTGCCCTGCTTCAGCATGGCCGCCCGGTACTCGTCCCAGTCCGGGTGCTCGCCGGCGATGTTGCGGTAGTACTCCACCAGCGGCTCGACGGAGTCGGGGCTGTCGATCACCTCGGCGGTGCCGTCGATCTGGACCCAGGGCCCGTTCCAGTCGTCGCTCAGCACGATCAGGCTGACGTGCGGGTCCCGCTTGGCGTTGCGCGTCTTGGCGCGCTCGGGGTAGGTGGAGACGACGATCCGGCCCGAGTCGTCGACGCCGCAGGTCAGCGGGGAGCCCTGCGGGCTGCCGTCGGCACGCCGGGTCAGCAGGATCGCGCGATGGCGGGGCCGTACGAAGTCCAGCAGCTCGTCCAGGGAGACGCGGGTGTTGGTCGCGATGTTCGGTGCCATGGCGCCAGCCTAGGACGTCCCGCCCGCCGGCCCGGGACGTGTCGCGCGGCTTCTCGCCGCGCCGCTCAGCCCGGCAGCGCCTCCGCCAGGTTGCCGAAGACGGGCACGTCCCGGCGTATGCCGGTCAGCTCCAGGACCCGGCTGGGCAGGCCGCCCGGCGCCGCCACGACCCGCAGCGGGACGCGGCCGGCCAGGAAGCGGTGGACGTCCCCGACGAGTCGGGCGCCCTGGGAGTCCATGAAGCCGGTGCCGGTCAGGTCCAGCACCAGCAGGTCCATCCGGTCGAGGCGGGAGGTCACGGCGGCGGCCACGGCGTCGAGCAGCAGCGCGCCGTTGGCGAGGTCGATCTCGTCGGGAAGAGTGATCAGTGTGCATCCGGGCAGGTCATCGACCCGGCAGAGGGTCAGCAGGAAGGTCATCGCACTCACCTGGCAGACGGCAGACGGACGTCCGGAATCCGGGGGAGGCCACTTCCCGACCTGCCGTCATTCCACCATGCCCCATGGAGGCTTGAAAAGGGCAGCCGTACCGACGGCCGGGAGGACGTGATCGGCGTGCGGGAGAACGGATAAAGTGCTGTCCGTACTGTGCTCGCAGTCAGGAATGTGCTGCGGAGCTCTCCTGCGCGCGGCTTGTCGGCCGTGCATGCCGAAGAGGTTCGTGGTGACTGCGTCTGAATTTCCTGATTTGCCCCCTTTTTCAGCGGATTTCGAGCTGGCCGAGGCCCTGACGGTGGCGGCACAGCAACTGCACGACACCGTCACCCCCAACAGCGCCATGCGCACCGCGGCCCGCCTGGCCGTGCACCTGCTGCCCGGCGCCGAGCACGCCGGCGTCTCGGTGCTCGACGGCGACAGCCACCCGCGCACGGTCGCCTGGACCGACGAGATCGTCCGCGCCGCGGAGGCGTCGGGCGCGGACGGGGACCGGCAGCAGCCGTACTGGGACGGGCTCTGGCACCGGCCCGTCGTCCGCCTGGACGACAGTGAGACCGAGGAGGGCGGCGGCGGCCTGGCGGACCTGGGCCTGCGCTCCGCGCTCGCGCTGCGGCTGCGCACCGACCGGCGGCGGCTGACCGTGCTGACCGCGTACGCGCGCCGGCCCCGGGCCTTCGACGAGGCCGCCACCCGCATCGGCCGCCTGTTCACCGCGCACGTCAGCCAGGCCCTGGACTCCACGACGGTGCGTGAGCAGCTCACCGAGGCGATGCGCACCCGCGACCTGATCGGCCAGGCCACCGGCATCCTCATGGAGCGCATGAACATGGACGCGGCCGAGGCGTTCGACAGCCTGGTGCGGGCCTCACAGCGGGAGAACGTCAAGCTGCGCGACCTGGCCCGGCGCATCGTCGACGCGAGCAACCGGCCTGCGTGAGGGCGTGCGTGAGGGCGTGTGCGCGGGCGTCGTGAGGGCGCGGGCGCGCGGGCGCGCGGGCGGCGGTGCGACGTCCGCCACGGTCCGGTCCGTGCTTGTCCGCGGCCTTCCAGGTTATCAGTACTCTCATGAGTCCTGACACGCCCGGCACATCCGGCTCCGACACGTTGGAGATGGCGATCGCGCGCAGCGGCGGACTCGACACGCTGCTGCGGGACCTGACCGACCGAGCGGTCCGGGCGGTGCCCGGTGCCGCCGCGTGCAGTGTCACCGTGCGCAGGGGCGACCGCCTGCTGACCCTGGCGGGCAGCAGCGACCTGGTCAACGGTCTCGACCAGCGCCAGTACGAGAACGGCTCGGGCCCCTGCGTCGAGGCCGCCGACACCGGCCTCGAGCAGTACGCGCCCGACCTCGCCGCCGAGACCCGCTGGCCGCGCTACACGGCCTACGCCCGTTCCGTCGGCGTCCGCTGCGTCCTGGCCCTGCCGCTCGTCGTGCAGGGCGAACGGGGCGCGGCCCTCAACTTCTACGGCGTCGAGCCGGGTGTCCTGGGCACCGGCAGACGGGCGGCCCGCGCCTTCGCCGCGCAGGCCGCGGACGCCGTCAGCCTCGCGCTGCGCGTGGAACGCGAGGCGGACTCCGTCGCCGACGTCCGCACCGCCCTGCTCTCCCGCAGCGTCATCGACCAGGCGATCGGCATCCTCATGGCGCAGGAGCGCATCAACGCCGCCACGGCCATGGAGCGCCTGCGCCGCGTCTCGCAGAACGCGAACATGAAGCTGCGCGACCTGTGCGCCGAACTCGTCACCCGGACCGCGGGCGGCTGACCGTCCACCCCGGGCGGCTGACCGTCCACCCCGGGCGGTCAGCCGCCCGCGGTCCGGGTGGGTCACGGCTGGGGCAGTGACTCGCCCTGTACCGCCTGGACGTCCAGTTCCACCTTCAGCGTCGTGCCGATCGCGGCGATGCCCGCCTGCACGACCTGGTTGTAGTGCATGGCGAAGTCCTCGCGCCGCAGCTCCGTCGTCGCGCGGAACGCGGCGCGGGTGCCGCCCCACGGGTCGGCGCCGGTGCCGAGGTAGGCGAGGTCGAGGTCGACGGGCCGTACGACGCCGTGCAGCGTCAGCTCGCCGTGCACTGTCCAGCGGTCCGGCCCGGCCGCCGTCAGACCCGTGGAACGGTAGACGATCTCCGGGTACTTCTCGACGTCCAGGAAGTCGGGCGAGCGCAGGTGGCCGTCGCGCATGCCGTTGCCGGTGTCGATGGACGCGGCCCGGATGACGGCCTCGACGCTGGACTTCTCCGCCTCGTCCGGGGCGATCTCGACGCGTCCGGCGAACTCGGTGAACCGGCCGCGGACACTGGAGATCCCCAGGTGCCGGGCGACGGCGGTGACCGCCGAGTGCGCCGGGTCGATGGTCCACGGCCCGGGCGCCGGCAGCTCGGTGCCGCCCTGCCGGTCCAGGGTCACCGTGCCGACCTCGGCCCGCCGGCTCGCGGTGACGATCGCGGTCGCGGCGGCGGGCGCGTACCCGACGGCCGTGACGACGACGGTGTACGGCCCGGGAGCGAGCCCGGTCGTGTCCCGTACGTTTCCCTCGGCGTCCGCCTCGGCCCGCAGCACCTGCGCACCGGTCATGTCGGTCACCGTGACGATCGCGTGCGACACGGCCCATCCGTCCCGCGTGCGGATCCTCGCGGTCAGTCCCATCCCGTTTTCTCCCTGCAACAGCACGTGGTCGTGAAAGAGGCCGGCCCGTGGCGGGCGCACCGCCGCTCACAGTGCGCCACCGCCACGGGCCGGGGCCGGTTCCGAACTACTCCCCCGGATGGGCCAGTTCGATGTCGTGGTCGTCGACTCCGCGGCCGCTGACGGTGAGCGCCGTGGCCACCGGAGGGTAGCCCGCCGCGATCACCGTGTACTCGCCGCCGTCCAGGTCGGCGAAGGCGTACGCGCCGTCCGGCCCGGTGGTGGCAGTGCCGACCACGTTGCCCGCCGCGTCGACCAGCGTCACGCGGGCGTCGGCCAGCGGCCCGTGCGGGGCCCGTACGACGCCCTGGACCTGGGCGCCCGCGTCGAGGCCGACCTCGATCCGGGTGACGCCGGTGCCGCCCACCTCGACGGGCAGCGCCCGCGGCCGGTACCCGGAGGCGTTGACGGCGACGGTCACGGCACCCGGCACCAGCTCCGTGAAGCCGAACTCGCCCTGCTCCCCGGTCGTCCCGGTGGCCAGCAGGTCTCCGCGCACGTCGGTGACGACGACCATCGCGTCCTTCACCGGCTCACCGGTCCGCGCGGCCCGCACGAGACCGTTCAGCCCGCTGGTCCCGCTGAGCAGGACGTCGTAGGAGACCGGCTCGCCGGTCACCACGACCGTGGACGCCTGCGGCTGGAAGCCGTCGGCGGCGGCGATCAGGACGTAGGAGCCCGCGCCCGGCGCGTCCAGCGTGTAGGAGCCGTCGGCCTGTGCGACCGACCGGCCCAGCTGCCGTCCGGTCAGCGAGATCAGCGTGACGGCGGCCTGCGGCACGGGCACGCCCTCGGCGCCGCGCACGAACCCGCGCACCGGTATGCCGTCGGAGGGGCCCGGGACGCCGGAGGTCTCCTCGGGGCGGGCCGCCGTGGCGACGGCCGCGAGCGGCCGCCCGCCCTCGGGCGCCGGCTCCGTGCCGGACACCGCCCGGCCCGCGGCCGTCTCGACGGCGGGAGCCCCGGCTTCGATGGCGGCGAACCCGGCTTCGGCGGCGGCAGCGGCCTCGGCCTGGACGGCGGACGCGGCCACGGCGGCGGTGCCCCCGGACCCGGCGGCGGACGCGGTCTCGACGGCGGGAGCCCCGGCGGGTGTCTCGTTCTCGGCGGCCTGCGCCAGCCCGCCCTTGGTCCGCAGCGGGACCTCCTTGATGAACAGCGTGATCAGGAAGGCGACCAGCGCCAGTCCCGACGCGATCAGGAACACGTCCGCGATGCCGTGGCCGTAGGAGCTCTCCATGACGGTGCGCAGCGGCGCCGGCAGCTTGTCCATGTCCGGGATCTGGCTGGAGGAGCTCGAGCCGGACGCCAGCGCGGCGTACTTCGGGCCGAGGCCGGCGATGCCGTCCCGGGCGTAGTCGGTGATGCGGTTGGCCATGACGGCGCCGAGCGCCGAGACGCCCATCGCACCGCCGAGGGACCGGAAGAACGTGACCGTGGAGCTGGCCGCGCCGAGGTCGTGCGGGTCGACCTGGTTCTGCGTGCACAGCACCAGGTTCTGCATCATCATGCCGATGCCGAGACCCAGCAGGGCCATGAAGACGGCGGTCTTCCAGTACTGCGTGTCGTAGCGGATGGTGCCCAGCAGACCCAGCCCCGCCGTGACCAGCACGCCCCCGCTGACCAGCCACGCCTTCCACTTGCCGGTGCGGGTGATGAACTGCCCGGAGACGGTGGAGGAGACGAACAGGCCGCCGATCATCGGGATCGTCAGGACGCCGGACATGGTCGGGGACTCGTCCCGCGCCAGCTGGAAGTACTGGGCGAAGAAGACCGTCCCGGAGAACATCGCCACACCCACGAACAGCGAGGCGAGCGACGACAGGGTGATGGTGCGGTTGCGGAACAGCCGCAGCGGGATGATCGGCTCGGCGGCCCTCGACTCGACGAGCAGGAAGATCAGCCCCAGCACGACCGATCCGGCGATCATCGTGTACGTCTGCCACGACAGCCAGTCGTACTTGTCACCGGCGAAGGTGACCCACAGCAGCAGCAGCGAGACCGCGGCGGAGACGAAGAACGCGCCGGCCCAGTCGACCTTCACGTCCCGCTTGACGACGGGCAGGTGCAGGGTCTTCTGCAGCACGATCAGCGCGATGACGGCGAAGGGCACGCCGACGTAGAAGCACCAGCGCCAGCCCAGCCAGGAGGTGTCGGTGATGACACCGCCGAGCAGCGGGCCGCCGACGGTGGCGACGGCGAAGGTCGCGCCCAGGTAGCCGGAGTAACGGCCGCGTTCCCGCGGGGAGATCATGGCGGCCATGACGATCTGCGCCAGGGCCGACAGACCGCCGACGCCGATGCCCTGCACGACGCGGCAGGCGATCAGCATCCCCGAGCTCTGCGACAGACCCGCGGCGGCCGATCCCAGGACGTAGACGACCAGGGCTGCCTGGACGAGGACCTTCTTGCTGAACAGGTCGGCGAGCTTGCCCCACAGGGGAGTGGTCGCCGTCATCGCCAGCAGGCTGGCGGTGACGACCCAGGTGTAGGCGGACTGGCCGCCGCCGAGGTCGCCGACGATCTCCGGAAGGGCGTTGGAGACGATCGTCGACGACAGGATCGCCACGAACATCCCGAGCAGCAGCCCGGAGAGCGCCTCCATGATCTGCCGGTGCGTCATCGGAGCGCCGTCGGAGGAGCCTCCCCCGTGCTTGGCGTGGGCCCGCACACCGGCTGGTGTGGTCGTTGCCATGGGCTTCCTTCTCTTACGTGCTTGCGGGTGTACGGGTGGTCGGTGCGAGTGCGGGCGGCGCGTGCCGGGGCGCTGCGGTGCGGCAGTCGTCGAAGCTCGACCTGAGCCGCGCCATGAGCCGGGTGAGCTGTGCGACCTCGTCGTCGCTCCAGTCGCTCAGGCGGTCGGCGAGCAGTTCGGCGGTGCGCTCGGACAGCGCCTCCAGCTGGGCGCGGCCCGCGGCTGTGAGGTGCAGGATCCGGGACCGCTTGTCCGACGGGTCGGGGGAGCGGTCGATCCAGCCCCGGTCGGCGAGGTGCGCGGCGTGGCGGCTGGTGACCGACATGTCCACCGAGAGCAGCTCGGCGAGCTTGCTCATGCGCATGTCGCCGTGGCGTCCGAGGAGCGTCAGGACGGCCGCGGAGCCACTGGGGCAGTCGTGCGGCAGGATGCGCCCCAGCTCCCGCTTCACGGCGCCGAAGGCGCTGAACTGGCGGATCAGTTCCTCGTACTGCGCCCGCTCGGCCATGACACCTCCCGCATTCGTTGCTTGGGGCAACCATAGGAGTTGTTGGTTGCTGAAGGCAAACAAAATCGGGCGGGTGCGGGCCAAAAACTTGGCAAAGGCAAGTATTGCGGACGTAAACGTGCAGGTGGGGGCGTCCGTGGTGGTGGGACGCCCCGCACTTGGGTCCCCACCCGGTATTCGCTAGTGTTCCGGGCTATGGCTAACCCCCAGGGCCCCCAGGGCAACCACGACCCCGCAGGCAGCACCCAGATGTTCCGCGCCTTCGTCGACGAGGCGCCGCCGGCCCGGCAGCAGGCGGCCGCGTCGTCCGGCCCGCGCGTCGGCCTGATCGTCGGCATCGTGGTCGCCGTCGCGGTCGTCGCCGCGGTGGCCTGGCTGGCGTTCAAGTAGAACGGACCGCGCGTTCAAGCAGACCGGACCACGTTCGAGTGGACCGGACCACGTTCGAGTGGACCGGACGGGCCGCTTTCCGGCCGGCCGGGCGGCGTTCAAGAGTGCCCCGACGGCCGGGCTACTCCCACCGGACGGAGACGTCCCGCGTCTCGATGTGCATGCCGAGCGGCACCCGCCACCAGTCGACGCACACCGTCCAGGTCCGCTCCGTCCGCGTCCCGGCCCCGATCGGCACCGGAAGCCCCACCGTCGACTCGACGGTCCCCCAGTCGACGCCGAGCGCGCCGACGACATGGGTGCCGAACGTGACGGTGCCCGAACGCACCGCGGTACCGCCGGAGTTGTCGAAGGCGACGGTCACCTTCTCGCACCACCGCCGGTCCGTCGCCTCCCGCTCCGGCTCGCTCCAGCTCAGTACGGCGGGTCCGGCCGGCGTCGGCTGACCGGGAGTCGGCGCCGGAGAGCCCGGAGAGCCCGGAGAGCCCGGACCGGCCGTTCCGCCGCCGGACGCGGTGCCGTCGCCCGGCCCGCCGGTGCCGCCGTGCGTGCCGGACGCCGTCGTCGGCGTGGACCGAGGAGTACCGCCGGGGTCCGGCGCAGTCCCGCGATCCGGTGAGCCGTCCGCACCCGCCGCCCGCCGGTCACCCCCGTCACCCGAGGCGCCGGTGTCCCCGCTGTCGCCCCCGCCCCCGCCGTTCCCGCCGCTCCCGGCGCTGTCGTCGAGCGGAACCAGCCGCACCCCGTCCGTCGGCGCCGCGGCCGCGCCCGAGACCGGCGGCGGTCCGCCCGCCGCCCCGGTCGCCACGTATCCGCCGCCCCCGTCGTCACCGGCGCAGGCGCCCAGGACGCCGCCCAGGCAGACGACGGCCGCCGACGCGCCGATCAGGGCGCGCCGACGGCCGGGTGTCCATGTCGTCGTAGTCCGAGAAGACCCGCGAAGCATCGCGCCAGTGTGGCTGACGCTCCGTCAGAAGAAAACCCCTCAGTCGGAGATGAGCCCCTCGCGGAGCTGGGACAGGGTCCGGGTCAGCAGTCGCGAGACGTGCATCTGGGAGATGCCCACCTCCTCGCCGATCTGCGACTGGGTCATGTTGGCGAAGAAGCGCAGCATGATGATCCGGCGCTCCCGGGGCGGCAGCTTGGCCAGCAGGGGCTTGAGGGACTCGCGGTACTCGACGCCCTCCAGGGCGCTGTCCTCGTAGCCGAGGCGGTCCGCGAGGGAGCCCTCGCCGCCGTCGTCCTCGGGCGCCGGGGAGTCCAGCGAGGAGGCGGTGTAGGCGTTGCCGACCGCGAGGCCGTCGACGACGTCCTCCTCCGAGACGCCGAGCGCGCCGGCGAGTTCGGTGACCGTCGGCGAGCGGTCCAGCTTCTGCGAGAGCTCGTCGCTCGCCTTCGTCAGGGCCAGCCGCAGCTCCTGCAGGCGGCGCGGCACGCGCACCGACCACGAGGTGTCGCGGAAGAACCGCTTGATCTCGCCGACGACCGTCGGCATCGCGAAGGTCGGGAACTCCACGCCCCGTTCGCAGTCGAAGCGGTCGATCGCCTTGATCAGGCCGATGGTGCCGACCTGGACGATGTCCTCCATCGGCTCGTTGCGGGAGCGGAAGCGGGCGGCGGCGTAGCGCACCAGCGGGAGGTTGAGCTCGATCAGGGTGTCCCGGACGTACGCGCGCTCGGGGCTGTTCTCGTCGAGGGCGGCCAGCCGCAGGAAGAGGGAGCGGGACAGGGTGCGGGTGTCGATGCTCTCCGAGGTCGGGAGGGCCGGGGCCGGCGCGGCCTCGAGAGCCACCACGTCGTCGAGCACGTCGGGCTCTACGGGCGCCGCTTCGCTCTTCGTGAGCGTGAGCACCTTCGAGCTGCCCTGGTCTACGGACATGCCACCCCCTCTGGGTCGCGGGACGGTCGCGGCGAACGTCCCATCGAGGAACGCAGCCTTCACCTGAATACCGGAGCCGAAGCCGCGGCAAACGCGCTTCCGGAAGAATGTCACATGTCGGCAACACGCTGTAGTGACATGTCGACATGTAAGAGCCGAATCGGCCCTGGAAAGAGGGGGTCTGAGGCTTTTTCGGTGCGAAACTGTCGGGAAGAGCGCTGGTGAGCGATTCGCTCGCATCGGTTACCCGTCGATCCTGCTTGCGAACTGCGGAGTTCCGGGTGTGTTCCGGTCATGCTCCCGTGCGCCTCTTATGCCTCGATGCGATTCGCGGACCGCAGCCGCTGGAAGCTACGTGCGAGTAGCCGGGAGACGTGCATCTGTGACACGCCGAGTTCCGCGCTGATCTGCGACTGGGTGAGATTGCTGTAGTACCGCAGAAGAAGGATTCGCTGTTCCCGCTCGGGGAGTTGGACGAGCAGATGCCGGACCAGATCGCGGTGCTCCACGCCGTCCAGCGCCGGGTCCTCGTAGCCGAGCCGGTCCAGCAGGCCCGGCAGCCCGTCGCCCTCCTGGGCGGCCTCCAGGGAGGTCGCGTGGTACGACCGCCCGGCCTCGATGCAGGAGAGCACCTCCTCCTCGGTGATGCGCAGCCGCTCGGCGATCTCGGCGGTCGTCGGGCTGCGCCCGAAGGAGGTGGTCAGGTCCTCGGTGGCGCTGTTCACCTGGACCCACAGCTCGTGGAGGCGGCGCGGTACGTGGACGGTGCGGACGTTGTCGCGGAAGTACCGCTTGATCTCGCCGACCACCGTCGGCATCGCGAACGTCGGGAACTGCACGCCCCGGTCCGGGTCGAAGCGGTCGATGGCGTTGATCAGCCCGATGGTGCCGACCTGGACCACGTCCTCCATGGGCTCGTTGCGGGAGCGGAAGCGGGCGGCGGCGTAGCGCACCAGCGGGAGGTTGGCCTCGATGAGTGCCCCGCGCACCCGGTCGTGCTCGGGGGTGCCCGGCCGCAGCTGCTTGAGCTCGGCGAAGAGCACCTGGGTGAGGGCCCGGGTGTCCGCGCCGCGGCTGCGCCGGTCGGCGGCGGGAGCGGGATCGTCGACGTCCTGGGGAGGCGCAGTACTGGCCGACACGGTCAACGCCACCTCTTCATCGGTCATACATCGGTCAACTCATCCGTCAAAAGCGGTCATAGCATCACAAGACATGTGCACTGTGTGCAAGCACCGCATAACGCCGTGTTGAGGGACGAGTTGACCGGTGAACGCGAGAGAGCCCCCCGCCGTCGCGGCGGAGGGCTCGGAGGACGCCGGGCTCAGTACTCGTAGTCTGCGATCACCCAGGTGGAGAACTGCTTCCACAGCGCGACCCCCGCCTGGTGCTCCGGGTGCTCGACGTAGCGGCGCAGCGCGGCGACGTCGTCGAAGCCGGAGTTGATGGCGAAGTCGTAGGCGATGGGCCGGTCGCTGAGGTTCCAGCCGAGCTCCCAGAACCGGATCTCGGGGATCTTTCCCTCCAGCGAGCGGAAGGCCTCGAAGCCCTCCACGACGCGCGGGTCGTCGCGCTCGACGCCCTCGTCGAGCTTGAAGAGGACCAGATGGCGGATCATGACTTACCTCCGTTGACGGCCCAGGTCATGAAGTCGCCCATGGCCTTGGCTGCGTCCGATATGCCCTCGAAGCCTATCTGGACGTAGTCGGCCGCCTTTGCCGGGTCCGTGATGATCACGTACAGCGCGAAGACCACGAGCAGGTAGACGGCGATCTTCTTCAAGTTCACCGCCACCGCGGCCTCCCCTGTGACTGCTGTGCCCCGAGGGCCCCCTGTTGCCGGCCGCGAGTGTAACCCCCGCGTCGTCCCGCTCACATCGTCTTTAGGGACCAACGGCCCGCGGTTCAGGGGCTTTCGCCGGGTCCACGCGGCGCCGCCGGGGGCCATCATGGGACCAAGCCCGGCGGATCTGGCAGGAGTCCCGAGGGCCCGGACGGACCCCCACTGCGGGGTGTGCGGCGCTGTTCTCCCCCGTAGGCGACGCGCACTTGAGGGTCCGTCCGTAAGCACCCGAAGGGCCCCGTCTCACGACGGGGCCCTTCTGCGGTGGGGCCCTTCTGCGGTGGGGCGGGGCTGCAACGGTCCGGAGACGCCGGGCATCCGCATCCACGACGTCACCGACACGGGCTTCCTCATCCGCCTGAACGAGGTGTGCGCCGGCGCCGCCAAGAGCGACGGCAAGCACACCACCGAGACCATCGGCTGGCTCGCCGCGACCGTCCGACGGGCGAGCCCCGGCCGGGGCCGGAGCGACCGGGACGGAAACCGCGGCGGGAGAAGCGCGAAGGGTCCGGCTCACCGAGCCGGACCCTTCGCCAAGCGGTAGCGGAGGGATTTGAACCCTCGGTGACTTGCGCCACACTCGCTTTCGAGGCGAGCTCCTTCGGCCGCTCGGACACGCTACCGAGGGAGACCCTACAGCAAGACCGGCCCAGCTCAGAAATCGGTATTCAGCGGCTCCGGAAGAAGTCCGTGAGCAGCCGGGCGCAGTCGTCGGCGAGCACGCCCTCGATCACCTCCGGACGGTGGTTGAGCCGCCGGTCGCGCACGACGTCCCAGAGGGAGCCGGCCGCTCCGGCCTTCTCGTCGCGGGCGCCGTAGACGACGCGGTCCACACGGGACTGCACGAGCGCGCCCGCGCACATCGTGCAGGGCTCCAGCGTGACGACGAGCGTGCAGCCGGACAGCCGCCACCCGCCGAGCCCGGCGGCGGCCCGGCGGATCGCCAGCACCTCCGCGTGGGCCGTGGGGTCGCCGGTGGCCTCCCGTTCGTTGTGTCCGGCGGCGAGCACCGTCGTGCCGTCCTGGGCCAGCACGACGGCGCCGACCGGCACGTCCCCGCCCCGGCCGGCCTGCTCGGCCTCGGCCAGGGCGAGCCGCATCGCGGCCCGCCAGGGGTCGCGTACCGGGTCGGCCGTACGGGGTGCGGTCGGTGAGGTCAGCGGACGGTCTCCAGTACCTCCGAGGCGCCCAGGGCCTCGGCGATCGCGGTCAGGGCGTCCTCGTCGAGCAGGCGCAGCTCCTTCGCGCTGACACCGAGGTCGTCGAGGATCTCGCTGTCACCGACGGGGCCGTGCGGAACGGACTCGGCGGACGGGGCGTCCTCGTCGCCGTCCTCGTCCTCTCCGTCCTCCGTGCCGTCGAGGTCCAGGGAGTCCAGGTCGGGGCCGTCGTCGCCGGGCTCCCTTCCGAGCAGTTCGTCGGTGAGCAGGATCTCGCCGTAACTGCTGCGGGCGGCGGCTGCGGCGTCCGAGACGTAGATACGAGGGTCGTCCTCGCCGTCGATCCGGACGACGCCGAACCACTCGTCCTCCTGCTCGATGAGGACGAGCACCGTGTCCTCGTCGGCGGAGGCTTCCCGGGCGAGGTCGGCCAGATCCGACAGGGTCTCCACGTTGTCGAGGAGTTCTGTGTCGCTCGCTTCCCACCCGTCTTCGGTGCGCGCGAGCAGTGCGGCGAAGTACACCGTGACTCTCCCACTGTTCTTAGGCGTGCCGGTTGGGGATCCCCCCGGCGGAGGCTACGGGCGGGGAGAGCTCGGGCTCCGAGCCCCACCCACTCGGAATCGTGGCAGAAACAAGGCGTTCAGGGGACGTCTTCGGCTCCCTGTGTCCGGCAGTTTCGACCGCGCGTCCGCAGGCGCGTCGGTCAAGCACTCACCAGCACACTCGTTGCCGCCACCAGCGGATCGTACGCGGCTTTCACCCGAGTCCATGCACGGCCACCCGGTCAACACCCGTGTGCCCCGAAGATCTTCCCGGCGCGGCGGAGCGGCGGGTGCCGCCGGCGGAGGTTCCCGGCGGAGGGTCCTACCAGCGGAACGTCCGCATGCGCATCGCGTGGCGCAGCCGGGCCGCCTTGGCGCGCCGGGGCTGGACCCGGGCGCGCAGTTCGCGGGCCTCGGCGAGGTCGCGCAGGAACTGGGCGCGGCGCCTGCGGCGCTCGGCATCGGTGTCCTGCGCGGAGGACTCCGGCGCGGAGGGCTCTGGCTCGGATCGGGGCTCTGGCTCGGATCGGGACTTCCTCTCGGATCGGGACTTCCTCTCGGATTCGCCTTCCGGCAGCTCAGACAGGTCAGACAGCTCAGGCATCGGTTCACCACCCTGGTCCGTCCCTCCCACTTTCCCTCGGGCGAGTGGTTTGATGCGGGTTCACGGGTGAAGGCCGGTGTGGCGGCTTGTGCCTGGTGAGGACGCCGGCCCCGGCGGGCCCGGTTACTGTGTGGTCATGCGTCTCCACGTCGTCGACCACCCTCTGGTCGCCCACAAGCTCACCACGCTGCGCGACCGCCGCACCGATTCCGCGACCTTCCGCCGTCTCGCCGACGAGCTGGTCACCCTGCTCGCCTACGAGGCCACGCGCGACGTGCGTACCGAGCAGGTCGACATCAACACGCCGGTCGCGGCGACCACCGGCGTCAAGCTGTCCCACCCGCGCCCGCTGGTCGTGCCGATCCTGCGCGCCGGACTCGGCATGCTGGACGGCATGATGCGGCTGCTGCCGACCGCCGAGGTGGGCTTCCTGGGCATGATCCGCAACGAGGAGACGTTGCAGGCCTCCACCTACGCCACGCGCATGCCCGAGGACCTCTCCGGTCGCCAGATGTACGTCCTGGACCCGATGCTGGCCACCGGCGGCACGCTGGTCGCCGCGATCCGGGAGCTGATCAGGCGCGGCGCCGACGACGTGACCGCCGTGGTGCTGCTGGCCGCCCCGGAGGGCGTCGAGGTGATGGAGCGCGAGCTGGCGGGCACCCCGGTGACCGTGGTGACGGCCGCCGTCGACGACCACCTCAACGAGCAGGGCTACATCGTGCCGGGCCTGGGCGACGCGGGCGACCGGCTCTACGGCGCCGCCGAATAGCCCCCGGGCGGCCACCGCCGAACGGACCCCGGGCGGCCACCGCCGAATGGACCCCGGGTGGGCGTCCCGCGCCGGGGTCCTGCTGGGCTCAGCAGCCCTTCTTCTTGCTCGTGGCGGGCGTCGGCCGTGGCTCGGCCAGCGTGGCCAGCGCCTTGTCGGCGTCCGCCTTCTTCGTGAGCGCCTTGAAGCCGCTGCCGATGATCAGGTCCACGTCGGTGCCCTTGCGGCCCGCGTCGGCCTGCTGCTCGGCGGAGGAGAGCTGGGCGGCGAGCACGGGCAGCGAGGTCTTCAGCGACGAGGCCGGGCCGAGCAGCAGCCCGGTGCCCTTGACCTTCTTGTCGTACTGCTTGGTCGCGTTGCCGACCTCGCCGATCTTGAAGCCGCGCTTCTTCAGTTCGTCCGCGGTCTCCTTGGCCAGCCCGCTGCGGGGCGTGGCGTTGAACACGTTGACCGTGATCTGCGCGGGCCTGGGCAGCACGACCGCGGTGGCCGACGGGCTCGCCTGGGCCGCGCAGGCCGCCTTGGTGCGGGACGCCGAATCCTTCTTGGCGCCGCCGGTGAAGACGTCGATGAGCTGCAGGGTGCCCCAGCCGATCAGACCGAGCACGGCGACGGACGCCGCCACGGCGGCCAGGAGCCTTCCGTGCCGCCGACGCGGGCGCATCCGCGGGTACGTGTCCCCCGTGATCCGGTACTTCCCGCCCATGCCCGGGGGAGTCAGCATGCTCATGGGCGCAGCGTAGTGCGCCCGGGCGGTGATTCCTACTAGATGATCATTGGACGCCGCTCAGTCAACCCGAAAGGTCCAACCCGGGACGCGGGAGCGCGTCAGTCCAGCTCCAGGACGCGTGCGTGCAGCACCTGGCGCTGCTGGAGCGCCGCCCGCACCGCGCGGTGCAGTCCGTCCTCCAGGTACAGGTCGCCCTGCCACTTGACGACGTGGGCGAACAGGTCGCCGTAGAAGGTCGAGTCCTCGGCCAGGAGGGTCTCCAGGTCGAGCTGCCCCTTGGTCGTCACGAGCTGATCGAGGCGGACCGGGCGTGGCGCGACGTCCGCCCACTGCCGGGTGCTCTCCCGGCCGTGGTCGGGGTACGGCCGGCCGTTTCCGATGCGCTTGAAGATCACACGGAAAGCCTACCGGGCGAGCCTCGCCGGGCGCAGCCTTCAGGCCCCGGCGGGGCGGGGCAAGTGCGCGGAGATTCCGGCCATGTCGGTCAAAGGGGTTGGCTGTGGCCGGCTTGCCGGGACATGTTCGCGTGAATGAGCGAGAGGAACCGGGGGGTGGGCCGGGCGCCGTCCGGCGGCGCCCGGCCGCGCGGTCAGCCGCGCCGGTCCTGTCCGGCCGGCTGCGGTTTCGCTTCCGCGCGCTGCGGCCGGGAGGCGCTGCGCACGGCCTCCGCGCGCAGCAGGGCGCGCAGCACCGCGTACGGGTCTGTGGGCATGTCTGTGGGCATGGGAGTGCTCCTTGCGGTGTGCTGACGGGCCGGGAGGAAGGAGGGCCGGTCAGCAGCGCAGGACCACGGAGCGCCGGGCCCGCAGGGCGTACGGCGGCAGTGGCGGGGCGGCGCACGGGCGGGCCCCGGGCAGGGCGCGCGCGTGGGGCGCGGCGGCCGTGACGGCGGCCGGGCGCGCGGGGGCGGCGGGACGGTGGGCGGCGGGGGCCGGTGGCCGTACGGCCGTGTCCGGGGCGTCGTACTCGACGGTCTCCGCGGACATCGGCGGGGCCGCCAGGGCGTCGGTGTGCGCGGCCGGCACCAGCAGCACGAACAGCAGCACGAGCAGCCGCGGCCAGCCGCGGCCGCGCGGGAGGAGTCGTGCGGTGCTCACGCCGGGTGGCTTCCCCCGGCACGCCCGGTGTGCGTCACGCGGACGCGGAATCCGCCCGTTCGGCGTAGCGGGCGCCGTGCCGGTCACAGGGCGCGCGGCACCTGCCGGGCCAGGCCCCGGATGCGCAGCGCGGTGACGATCTCCACGACGCCGACCGCGATCAGCCAGATCCCGCATACCAGGGTGAGCACGGCGACCGATGTGAAGGGCGAGACGATCAGCACGATCCCGGCGAGGAAGGTGAGGATCCCGAGGAAGATCTGCCAGCCGCGCGCCGGCATGGACCGGTCGGAGGCGGCGGCGAGGGTCTGCGTGATCCCGCGGATGAGCCAGCCGATCCCGATCCACAGGGCGAGCAGCAGGATCGAGCGCATGGGGCCGCGCAGGCAGAACAGGCCCAGCAGGATCGACAGGGCGCCGCTGACGAAGGCCAGCACCCGCAGGGACGTCGTGCGGTGCGTGCCGAACGCGGCGACCAGCTGGAAGACGCCGCTGATCAGCAGGTACAGGGCGAACAGGACGCCCACGGCGAGCAGGGAGGGGCCCGGCCAGACCAGCAGCAGGACGCCCAGGACGAGGGACGCCACGCCGGTGAGCAGGACGACCTGCCAGGCGGCGTGGGACAGCGCGTGCAGGGGGCCTTCGAGGGGCGGCTCGGGTTCGTGTCCGCCCGGTGCGTGGCCTGCCGCGTGGACCTTGCGGTCGTCGAAGTGAGGGCCCTGTGAGGAGCCGGTCGGTGCCTCGGTCATGGTCCATGCTGGGACCGGCCCGGGACGCCCCGCCACCGGGCGAGGGCCGATCGGCTTACGGGCATCAGCCGTTCGGCTGTATCAGCCGTTCAGCCGTTCAGTCGTTCAGCCGTTCAGTCGCTCAGCCGTATCAGCGGTATCAGCCGTATCAGCCGTATCAGCCGTATCAGCGGTATCAGCCGTTCAGCCGCGGGCGCCCTTCGCTGCCTTGGCGGCCGCCTTCATCTCCTGCTTGTGGGCGCGCACCTTGGCCAGCGACTCCGGTCCGGTGATGTCGGCGACGGAGCGGAAGGACCCCGGCTCGCCGTACGCGCCGGCGGCCTCCTGCCAGCCCTCGGGGCGCACGCCGAGCTGCTTGCCCAGCAGGGCCAGGAAGATCTGCGCCTTCTGCCTGCCGAACCCGGGCAGCTCCTGCAGACGGCGCAGCAGCTCGCGCCCGTCGGTGACGCCCTTCCAGACCAGTTCGGCGTTGCCGTCGTAGTGCTCGGCCAGGTACTGGCACAGCTCCTGGACCCGCTTGGCCATGGAGCCGGGATAGCGGTGCACGGCCGGTTTCTCGGCCAGCAGGGCCGCGAACGCCTCCGGGTCCTGCACGGCGATGTCGTGCGCGTCCAGGTCGTCGGCGCCGAGCCGGTCCGCGATCGTGCGGGGCCCCTTGAACGCCCACTCCATGGGGACCTGCTGGTCGAGCAGCATCCCGACGAGCGCGGCCAGCGGGGAACGCCCGAGGAGTTCGTCGGCTTCGGGGTCCTGGGCAAGGTGCAGGGTGACGTCCATGGACCGATGATCCCGCGGACCGTTCCGGGCCGCGCGCGATGCGCCCACCCAGCCGTACGGCGCTTCCGGCGGTACGGCGCTTCCGGCCGTACGGCGCTCCCACGGCGCCCCTGACGTACGATTCCGTCCGGACTGGTTAGGCAAGGCTTACTTAAGTGAAAGGGGGTCGCGGGGTGGCAGCCGAGATCCGTCGCGACGCCTGGGGCATCCCGCATCTGCGCGCCGACGACGCCCGCGCACTCGCCCGCGCCCAGGGCGTCGTCACCGCCCGCGACCGGGCCTGGCAACTGGAGGTCGAGCGGCACCGCGCCCAGGGCACCTCGGCGTCCTTCCTGGGCGCCGCGGCCCTGCCCTGGGACCTGTTCGCCCGCCGCGCCCGCCTCGACGACACCGCCCGCCGCTGCTGGGCGAGCCTGGCGGAACAGGACCCGGAGACGGCGGAGTGGGTCCGGGCGTACGTCGACGGGGTCAACGCGGAACTCGCGCGGACCGCGGCGCCCGAGTTCGCCGCGACCGGCCTGCGCCCCGGCCGCTGGCAGCCGTGGACCCCGCTCGGCGTCTGGCTCGCCACGCACATCCTCTTCGCGGGCTTCCCGGCCAAGCTCTGGCGGGAGCAGGCACTGGTGCACCTCGGGCCCGAGGCGGTCGGGCTGTTCGCCGCCGACGGCCCGGGCACCTCGGGCAGCAACGGCTGGCTGGTCAGCGGCGAGCGGAGCGCGACCGGGCACGCCGTCCTCGCGGGCGACCCCCACCGCTTCATCGAGGACCCCGGCGTCTACCAGCAGATCCACCTCTCCTGCCCCGAGTTCGACGTCGTCGGCCTCGCCGTCCCCGGCGTTCCCGGCATCGCCCACTTCGGCCACACGGGCACGGTCGCCTGGGCCATCACCAACGCCATGGCCGACTACCAGGACCTGTACCGGGAACGCCTCAGGCGTACCGGCGCGGGCGTGCAGGCCCTCGGTCCGGACGGCGCCTGGCACCGCGTCTCGCGCCACACGGAGACCGTCGAGGTGGCCGGGGAGGAACCGGTCGAGATCGAGATCCTCGAAACCGCCCGCGGACCGGTGATCATCGGCGGCCCGGAGGGCCTGGACGGCGGGGTGACGGAACCCGGGACCCCGCCCGGCGCCGACGCAGACGCCGACGCCCAGGCCCCGCCCGACGCCCAGGCCGCGTCCGCCGCCGGCCCGGCCAGGACCCCCGCGTCCGCCGCCGGTCCCGCCGGTGCCCCCGCGTCCGCCGCCGCCCCCGCCCCCTCCGGGGCCGCGTCCGGCGCCGCGCGGGACGCGGCCGACCCCGTCGTCCCCGTCCCCGTCCCCCTGGCCCTGGCGTTGCGCTACCCGCCCCGGGTCACCGGTGACCTCGGCTTCAGCGCCCTGCTTCCGCTGCTGCGGGCGCGCCGGGTCGGCGACGTCGACCGGGCCGTCGACCTGTGGGCCGAGCCCGTCAACGTCGTGCTGGCCGGCGACACCGAGGGCGGCGTGCTGCACCGGGTGGCCGGCCGGGTGCCCGTGCGCTCCGCGGCGAACCGCGTCCGGCTCGTGCCCGCCTGGGAGCCCGGCCACGAATGGCGGGGCTGGCACGAACCCCCGCGGGCCGGGCTGACCGACGGCGTCGCGGTGATGGCCAACCAGCGCGGCCCTTCGGCCGCCCTCGGCGTCGAGTTCGCCCCGCCGCACCGCGCCGACCGCATCACCGCCCTGCTGGCCCGGAAGGACCGCTGGGCGCCCGGCGACATGGCGGCGATCCACAGGGACACCCACCTCGCCTCCGCCGCGCCCCTGCTGGACCTCCTCGCGGCCCTGGACGGCCTGTCCCCCGAGGCCGCCGCCCTGCGCGACCGCCTGCTGCGCTGGGACCGCCGGATGGACGCGGACAGCGCCGACGCGGCCGGCTACGCGGCGGTGCGCGGCGCGGTCGTCCGCCGGCTCGCCGCGCACCCGGCGTTCGCCGCGCTGGCCGCGCCGCCCGCCTACCCGGAGGTCTTCCTCCCCTGGCTCGCCCTGACGCCGCGCGTCGGCCTGGCCCTCGAACACCTGCTGCGGGCCGAGGAGCTGTACGGCGTCGACCGCCCGGCCACGGTACGCGCGGCCCTGGAGGAGGTGGCTGCCGCGGGCACGGCGGCCACCTGGGGAGACACCCACCGCCTCGCCCCCTGGCGGGCGCTCCCCACGCCCGCCTCCGCGCCCGAGGAACCGGGCCTGTCCGGCGACCACGACTGCGTGCTGTGCACCTCCGGCGTGCCCGGGCTGACCGATCTGGCCGCGCGCGGTCCGGCCGCCCGCTACGTGTGGGACCTGGCCCGGCGTGAGGACAGCCGGTGGGTGGTCCCGTTCGGCGCCTCCGGGGTCCCCGGCTCCCCCCACCACCGCGACCAGTTGCCCTTGTGGCTCACCGGAGACCTCGTCCCGGTCGTCACCGACTTCGCCCGCCTCGAGAAGGAGAGCCATGCCTGACGTCGTCCCGCCCGCCCCGGTCCACGAGGAGACCGTCGACGGCTTCGGCACCGTCCGCATCCGGCCCCTCGACCCGTACGGCGACGCCGGGACGGTCCACCGCTGGGTCCGCGAGGAACGCGCCGCCTTCTGGGGCATGAACGGCCTGACGCGCGACCAGGTGGCCGACGTCTACGCCCACTTGGACACGCTGGACACCCACCACGCCTTCCTGGTCGTCAAGGACGGCGAACCGGCCGCGCTGGTGCAGACGTACGACCCGCGGGCCGACCGGGTCGGCGAGTGCTACGAGGTGCGCCCCGGCGACATCGGCCTGCACCTGCTGCTCGCGCCCGCCGGGCCGGGCGGCCCGCGTCCCGGCTGGACGGCCGCGCTGCTCGGCGTCGTCACCGCCCACCTCCTGACCGGCCCGGACCGGCGCCGGATCGTGGTCGACCCCGACGTGCGCAACGAGAAGGCGGTCGCCCGTTTCCTGCGCCAGGGCTTCACGGCGGGCCCGGTGGTGGTGCTGCCCGAGGTCGACCTCCCGGACGTGTACCTGCCCGCCAAGACGGCCCGGCTGGCGTTCCTCCACCGGGAGTCCGGGGGAGGGCGGTAGCCTTCGCCGGATGACTCCGGAAGACCTCGTCGCCCACTACCGGATGGAGCCGATCCCGCGCGAGGGCGGCCTGTTCCGCCGTACCTGGGCGGGCCCCGAGCGCGCCGACGGGCGGCCGGAGGGCACCGCGATCGTCGCCCTGCTGACCGCGGACGACTTCTCCGCCCTGCACCGCCTGCCAGCCGACGAGATCTGGCACTTCTACCTGGGCGACCCGCTGGAGCTGCTGCTCCTCGCCCCGGACGGCACCTCCGCCGACGCCGTCCTCGGACCGGACGTCCTGCACGGCCAGCGGCCCCAGCTGACCGTTCCGGCCGGCACCTGGATGGGCGGACGGGTCGCCGCGGGCGGGGCGTGGACGTTCTTCGGCTGCACGATGGCGCCCGGCTTCACCTACGCCGACTACGAGCACGGCGACGCGGCCGCGCTGACCGCGCGCTATCCCGCCGAGGCCGCGCGGATCGCGCGACTGTGCCGCCCATGAGCCTGCTGGCGGGCCAGGTCGCCCTGGTCACGGGCGCGAGCGGCGGCCTCGGGCGGGGGATCGCGGTGCGGCTGGCCGAGGAGGGCGCGGCGGTCGCGGTGCACTGCCGTACGGCGGTGGACGCGGCGCACGACGTGGCCCGCCACATCGAGGGGGCGGGCGGCCGGGCCGTCGTACTGCGGGGCGACCTCACCGACGAGGAGGCGTGCGCGAGGGTCGTGCGGGAGGCGGCCGACTGGGGCGGCGGGCGGCTCACGGCGCTGGTCAACAACGCGGGCGTGCAGCCGGTCCGGGAACTGCCCGGCATGACGGCGGCCGAGTGGCGGGCGGTCGTGGACGCCAACCTGTCGAGCGTCTTCGCCTGCACGCAGGCCGCCGCCGAGATCATGCGGGAGCAGGCCGGCGGGGGTTCCGTGACGCACATCGCCTCCATCGAGGCACGACAGCCCGCCCCCGGGCACGCGCACTACAGCGCGTCCAAGGCGGCGGTCGTGATGCACGCCCGCTCCGCCGCCCTGGAGTACGGCCCGCACGGCATCCGGGTCAACACGGTCTCGCCCGGCCTGATCGACCGCGCCGGGCTGGCCGAGGACTGGCCGGAGGGGGTGCGGCGCTGGCGGGCGGCGGCGCCCACGGGGCGGCTCGGACGGCCGGAGGACGTGGGCGACGCCTGCGTGTTCCTCGCCTCCCCGCTCGCCTCCTGGATCACCGGGCACGACCTCGTCGTGGACGGCGGCGTGTCGGCGCGGCCCATGTGGTGAGCGCACGGGGCCGGCGCGGCCCACGTGGTGAGCGCATGGGGACCGGCGTGCGTACGTGGTGAGCGCACGGGGACCGGCGTCCGTACCTATGGGGAGGGGTTCGGCGACGACGGGACGGCCGCACGGCGGAAAGTGAGGGAGCGTGGCGAAGAGCCCGGGACACGACGTGTCGCATGACCCGGCGCACAGCGCCGGTCCGGCCCGCCGGGAGGCCCGCCCGGAGGCCCGGCGCGCCGACCCGGCCCGCCGGGGACCCCGGCGACCGCCGCGCCTGGTGCTGCTCGGCGTCCTGCTGCTCCTGCTCGTCCTCGGCGGCGCTGTCCCGGCGTCCGCCCACGCGGCCCTGCGCTCCACCGACCCCGCCGACGGCACCGTCCTCGACTCCGCCCCCCGCCACGTCACCCTGGCCTTCACCGAGTCCGTCGGACTGCTCGACGACTCCGTGCGCGTCCTGGACCCCGGCAACCGGCGGGTCCGCACGGGCGGCGCCCAGCACGGCCCCGGCGGCTCCGACACGGTCCGGGTGCCGCTGCCCGCGGGCCTGTCCGAGGGCACGTACGTCGTGGCGTGGCGGGTCGTCTCCGCCGACAGTCACCCGGTGTCCGGCGCCTTCACCTTCTCCGTCGGCCGGCCCTCCGCGACCACGGCGCCCGTGGACACCGGCCCCGTCGAGGACCCGGTCACCGGCAGTCTCTTCACCGTCGCCCGCTATCTGGCGTATCTGGCCGCTGCCCTGCTCATCGGCACGGCGGCGTTCGTGGCGCTGTGCCGGCCGACCGAGCGGGGCGCGCTGCGCCGGCCCCTGACGGCGGGCTGGTGGACGCTGCTGGCCGCCACGCTCGCCCTGCTGGTGCTGCGCGGCCCTTACGAGACGGGCGCTGGCCCGTCGGCCGCCCTCGACCCCTCCGCCCTGGCCCGCACCCTGACCGGTCGGCCGGGCCTGGCCCTGCTGGCCCGGCTCGCGCTGCTGCTGGTGGCCGCGGCGGTGTGGGCCCGGTGGCTGCGCGGGCGCGGGACGTGGCCGCGCCCGGCGCTCGCGGCGGGCGCCGCGCTCGCCGTGGGTCTGGCGCTGACCTGGGCGTCCGCCGAGCACGCGTCGGCCGGGATCCAGGTGCCGGCGGCGATGGCGTCGTCGGTGCTGCACCTGCTGGCCATGGCGGTCTGGCTGGGCGGCCTGACGGCCCTGCTGCGCACGCTGCACCGCGACCGGGTCCCGGCGGCCGTCGTCGCCCGGTTCTCCCGCATCGCGTTCGCCTGCGTCACCGTCCTCGTGATCACCGGCGTCTACCAGTCCTGGCGCGGCCTCGGCTCCTGGGACCAGGTCACCGGCACCGCGTACGGCCGTCTGCTGACCGCGAAGCTGGCCGCGGTGGCGCTGCTGCTGGCGGCGGCCGGGCTGTCCCGGCGCGCAACGGCGCTTCTCCCGGCGGCGCGGGCGGAGGCAGCCGTGCCCGAGCGGGTCTCCGAGCCGGTGGGCGCCCCGCCGCTGCCGCTGCCGGCGTCCCTGCCGTCGTTGCCGTCGTTGCCGTCGTTGCCGCCGGAGCCCGCCGAGGCGGCCGAGGAGGCCGAGAAGGCGTCCGGCGACGACCGGTCCGGAGACGACCGGTCCGGCGACGACCACCGCCGCGTCCTGCGCCATCGGGTGCTGGCCGAGGTCGCCGTCGGCCTGGTGGTGCTGGTGATCACCACCGTGCTCACCGGCACCCTGCCCGGCCGCGCCGAGGCCGAGGCGGCCCGAGGGCCCGCGACCACCGCGGGCGGACTGCCGGTGGCGTCGGTCACCACGGTCCCCTTCGACGTCGGCACCCCCGGCGGCCGCGGCAAGGTGCAGATCACCCTCGACCCCGGCCGGGTGGGCGGCAACTCCGTGCAGGCCGTGGTGTACGGGCCCGACGGCGGTATCTCCACCGTCCCCGAACTGCGGATGTCGCTCACGCTGCCCGCCCGCGGCATCGGCCCGGTCGACGCCCGGCTCACCGACCGGGGCGGCTACTGGGGCACCGGTTCCCTCACCCTCCCCCTGGCCGGGACCTGGACGATGAGGGTCACGGTCCGCGTCTCCGACGTCGACCAGGTGACCGTCACGAAGCCGGTCCGCATCACCGGCTAGCCGGCTGCACCGACCGGTCAGGCCGGGGAGGCGGCGCCGTCGTCACGTGGTGCCGCGCAGGCGGCGGCGGTCCTCCTCGTCCCAGGCGCGGGTGTCGCGTGGCGTGGTGTACGGCTCCTCGCCCGGCGGATGCCCGCCGGCCAGGGCGCGCTGCCGTGCCGCCTCCGCGTCGAACTCCAGGCCCGGCAGGATGGCGAGGTTGCCGATCCACAGCCAGATCAGGAAGACGATCACCCCCGCCATCGTGCCGTACGTCTTGTTGTACGACGCGAAGTTGGCGACGTAGACCCCGAACCCGGCGGAGGCGGCCAGCCAGATCAGCAGGGCCAGGAAGCTGCCCGGCGTGACCCACCGCAGTCCGCGCGTCCTGGCGTTCGGCGTCGCCCAGTACAGGATCGCGATCATGATCGTGACCAGCAGGACCAGCACCGGCCACTTCGCGATGGACCAGACGGTCAGCGCCGTGTCGCCGATGCCGAGCGCCTTACCCGCCTGACGGGCGACGCCGCCGGTGAAGACGACGATCAGCGCGCTGATGACGGCCAGCACCATGAGCGTGACCGTCACCCCGAGCCGCACCGGCAGGATCTTCCACACCGGGCGTCCCTCGGGGATGTCGTAGACCGCGTTGGCGGTGCGGATGAACGCCGCGACGTACCCGGACTCCAGCACCCCGTACGCCGCGGTCCCCGGCGCCGACAAGATCGTCGCCCTCGACACCGAGCAGCTCATGCAGGCGGCCGAGTACCCGACGGGCGACAAGACCGGCCCCTCCCGCCTCGCCTGCGCCGACGGCAGGCTGTGGTTCGGCTATGTGCCCGGGCCGCGGACGCTCACCGAGTACCGCCGCTCCGACCTGTCCGAGGTGCGCACCTACCCGATCGCCTCGAATCCGCTGACGGTCAGCGTCGCCCCGGACGGCACGGTCGCGGCCACCGTCCTCGACACCGACGACGTCGGCGACACCTACGTCTTCGGCACCGACCCCGCCCAGCCGGCCAGTGTCCGCAACCTGTCGCACTCCTGGATGCCGGGCGGCGGACACACCACCACCTGGTCGGCCGACGGCTCGCAGCTGTTCGTGCTGACCGGGTCCGCGAACGCCATGCGGTTCCAGACCGTCGACGCGCCCCGCAAGTACGCCCCCACCCTGACGGTCGACGCCCCCTCGACGGCCACCCGCGCCGCCTCCCTCACCGTCAAGGGCAAGCCGGCCGCGAACCTGGCGCTGCCCGCGGGCACCCCGCTGCAGGTCACCCGCACCGACCTGGAGTCGCCGAACGGCAAGTCCCTGGGCACCAAGCCCCTCGGCACGGGCAGCGCGTACTCCTTCTACTTCCTACCTCACCTTCACCAGCTGAGCCCGGGGCGACCCCCGGCGACTCCCCGCGACTCCCCGCCCCGACGAAGGCCCCGACCGGCGAACCGGTCGGGGCCTTCGCCCGTACGGCCACCGAGGACCGGTGGGCCGGTCGGGTGATCAGTGGAGGCCGCCGCCGACGGCCGGCCGTGGTCATGACGGCAGCGGTGGTCCGCCGCCGTACGGGCCGCGGCCCGCAGCGGCGCGGCCCGCGCGACAGGCACCGGACCCGGAACTTTTCCCTCATTTGCTGCCGCTATAACTCCCGCTTTCGACGTGCGCGAGTTTCCGGGAATTCACCAGCCATCTGGCGCATGATCGAAATGCGGCCGACGACGTGCGCCTGGACGATGGCGATGAAGGGCGGGGCGCCAGGCCGGTAAAGGCCGGCACTCCGCTGAACATGCGTCGAAGAAAGAGGGAACCATGACGGCAACGACGGAGACTCCCACTCGTGAAAAGGCCGAGGCCGGCCAGGAAGAGTTCGGCGAGGAATCCGCCTTCGGCCCGCTCCTGCTGGCAGCGATGCTGGCCCGCCGTGAGGACCGCGGTGAGGAGCAGATCATCGAGCACCCGCTGCTGCTCGCCGCACTGATGCGCCGGCGTGAGGAGCGGGGCGGCGAGTCGATCATCCAGCACCCGCTGCTGCTCGCCGCGCTGATGCGCCGTCGTGAGGAGCGCGGGGGCGAGGAGTCGATCATCCAGCACCCGCTGCTGCTCGCGGCGCTGATGCGCCGGCGTGAGGAGCGGGGCGGCGAGTCCATCATCCAGAACCCGCTGCTGCTGGCCGCGCTGATGCGCCGTCGTGAGGAGCGCGGGGGCGAGGAGTCGATCATCCAGCACCCGCTGCTGCTCGCGGCGCTGATGCGCCGGCGTGAGGA
>NZ_JBFADM010000008.1:0-69971 GCF_040641355.1 Streptomyces sp. NPDC020996 | reverse complement strand
TCCATCATCCAGAACCCGCTGCTGCTGGCCGCGCTGATGCGCCGTCGTGAGGAGCGCGGGGGCGAGGAGTCGATCATCCAGCACCCGCTGCTGCTGGCCGCGCTCATGCGCCGCTGACAGGAAAAGGCGACACCCCTGCCCTCCGGTCGTCGGCGTCGTCGGCGCCGGGGGGCAGGTCCCGCAAGGCAACCGAAGACTTGAGGAACGACAATGGCAGCTGAGTCCGGCGGAGAATCGGAACGGGATCCCGTGGAGGCCTTCATCGATGAGGTCTTCGAGGAAATGGTGCGCGATGCCGGGATCACACACAACGGCACCGGTGTCAAGCATGGAAAAGCCCCACTCGCTGGAGCTTTGATGGAAGCGGCCGTGGAGTTCCTGGCCCGGCCGCCTTCCCGTTCCTCGGAACTGGAAAGGGTGCTTTTCGCGCAGGCCTTGGCGACCGCAATGGCGGAAGCTCTCGCACCTACCCTGGCGGACGCCCTGGCCTCGGAGATCATGAAGGTCCTGAACCAGCACGCCGCCTCCCAGAGAAAGAGCACCCACGAATCCGTCGGCGGTGGCGGCCACAGTCACCACGCGTCCGGCGGTGGCGGTCACTCCTGACCGGCCGTCGGCCCGGTGACGCTCCCCCTGACCGGCCGTCGCCCCGGTGACGCTCCCACCGTGCCCCCACGCCCACCAGACGGGCGAACGCCAGAGGGCCGGACCGCTCGAGCGGTCCGGCCCTCTGGGCGGTGTCCCACCAGGGTTCGGTTCCGGCTCACGCCCTGCGCCAGGCGGTGAGCAGTTCCTCGTCGTGGCTGTCGAACGCGGAATTCTCCAGCCGCTTGACTGAGCCATGCGATCTCCCGACGGCGACAGTATCGATGGAGATACTGTCGCCATCTCTACCATTCGCTCTCATTCAGGCCTGAGGCTCATGACGCTGTGGATACGGGAGAGGGTGAAAACGCGCTCGTCTTCCCGCAGGTGGCACCAGGCTTCGAGGTAGGGCGGGTCGAGCATGAGGCGGCTGAGAGTGCGCACCGTCCGGTTGCCCGAGGTGGCGACGTACTCGACGGTGATGGGTTCACCGGTGTCGATGGCGTGGGCGAGCTGACGGACGTCGCTGTACGGCAGGCGCTTCGCCCACCCTGCGACGATCTCCTCGGTGTCCGTGGCGAAGGCCGGTCCTCCGTCGAACGGCGCGGGTTCGGGAAGCGTCGGAGGCACCTTCAGCAGCTGGGCCGCCAAGATGTCCGGGTCCACCACTCGGGCGGGTGCCTTCGCCACGCCTGTGGCGACGATCCGGCCACCGTCCCGCGCGGCGATGCCGCGCGGAGCCGGCACGGGAGCGGGGGCCCGCGGAGGCCGGGTTCGCTCGATCCGTACCGCGCCCTCGGCAGTCTCGGCGACAGGGGCGTATCCCTCGTCCCGGAGCGCGGCGAGGGTCGTGTCGATCGGGCTGCGGCTGATCAGCACCGTCGGCGCCAGCTGCCGTAGCCCGAGCTTGGCGAGCTTGCGGTGAGCGGCGAGTTCGGCCAGGAGTGCGGGCTCGTCGCCGTGGAGGACGCAGGCGGCGGGGGCGATGCGCACGCGCCCGTGGCCGTGCGCGGTGTCCGCGATCAGGTACGACAGCGGCTGCGGCAGTGGCCCGGCGGCGACAGCGGCCAGGTCGGCGACGAGGCGGTCCGGCGAGTGCCCCGCATCAAGGGCCTTGCGGATGCTGCCAGGACTGAACCGCCACACCGACGCCGTGCCGGTGGTCTCACGGTCGGCGAGGGAGTCCAGCAGCGAGGCCAGTCGTGCGGACGGGGTGCCGGTGACGACGGCGGTGAGGTCGGCGCCGATCCGGGCCGTCGCGGTGGCCGAGGGCAGCAGCCGCCGGCACTCGATGTCCAGTCCCTCGGTGTCGCCGGATCGCAGATGGATGCCGAAGGCGGACAGGGCGCCGCGAGCCAGCACGCCCAGGATCTCGGCCTCACGGATCACAGTGGCGAACGGGGTTCCGTCCGAGAGCGACGAGTGGGCGAGCGGGCGGTGCCAGGCGATCAGGGGGCCCAGATCCGAGGCGACCGTCACGCCCTGCCCCACCGCAAGCCGCCCGGCTGCCGCCAGCAGCCCGTGGCGGGCCTGCACACAGCCATTGCAGGGCGGTGCACCGGCGAGCGCGGGAAGCGCCTTGTTGTCCTCGTCACGTGCTCGTGTCGGGGTGAGCGGCAGGTTCCACCACGCTTGGAGCAACACGGCGAACCGCTCCGGAGGTTCCTGTTCCGCCCAGACGTCGTACGCCTCGGTGGGCGCCACGCGACTGCCGTCCCGGCCCAGGAGTCCGGCGGCGTACGCGGTCTCGAGGACAAGGCGTACGACGGCGTCGTCGGCCTGCGCGGCCTTGCCGATGCGGGCCAGTTCACGCGCACCGACCCCGCCGGACTTCAACCGGGCCGGCGCGGTAGCCGAGCAGGCCGAGAGGACCGAGGCGGCATGGGACGCGAACGCCGTGGCTGCGGCTGATGCCTCCCGGTCCACCTCCACCGGGGTGACGGACGCCGATCGCACGGAAGGCGGGACGGGTTCGAACGGAGCGTGCCAGCCGGGCCCGCGCAGCGCGAGCGCCACCTCGGCCGGCATACGGGCCGGACCGTAGCCGTGACGGTCCTGGATCAGCAGCCCCCGGTCCAGCGCCCACCGGGCGCCCGGTTCGAGGCCGGGACCGGGAGCGCCGAACACGATGAACCGCGGCTGCGCGGGCCCACCCGCCACGCGGCGTTCGAGCAGTTTCCGGGCCGCCGCAGGGGCCTTCGCGACCACCGAGACAACCTGTTCCGCGTCGCTGTGGTGTTCCACCAGCGCGGCCAGCCGCTGCGACTTGGTGCCCGGCGGCTTGACGCCCAGTGCCGCCAGCATGTCGCGCAGTTCGTCGGAGGTCGCGCCCGCGAGCAGTTGCTCCAGCGGAGCATCCAGGCCCAGGGGCGCGTCCCACGCCTGCCGCAGCGGTCCGGCCATGCGGAGCTTCCCCGCGCCGTCCGGCCAGACCAGAGCATGATCGGCCAGCACCTCCAGCACGGCGTCCAGTTCGCGAGCGGGTTCGTCGTCCACCGCCCCCAGCAGCTCCGCCAGGGCAGCACGCGACGCGGGCGCACCCAGCGCCGCCACCGCCTCGGCCACCTGGAGGTGCGGCAGCGCGAGCAGTGGCAGGGACAGTCCCACCGATCCCGGGCGCTGAAGACGGTCCGCCAGTTCCCCCACCGAGCGTGGCTCCGGAGGAGACATGGCGTCCTTGCGCGCTTCGAGCACGCGTGCCAGACGAGAGCTGTCGAGGCTGCTCAGCCATGTCGTCAGCGCTGATCGGGACTTCACGTGGGATGCACCTCGTCGGACCAGGAGTCGCAGCGGGGCCGGAGCCCCGGCGCCGGGTCCAAGGATGGCGCATCCCCGTGATCAGCGGTTGCCGAATGAGGACAGGTTCCCCCCCAGCGAGCGTTGACGGCTTGCGCCGGGTTTCCGTCGGGCTCCGGCCACGTGGCCGGTACCAGCCACTCGCCTGCGCCGGGTCATACCTTCTTGACGACGATGGTGTCCGGGAGGAGTTTCTCAAGGTCGTCCACGTCCGAGGTGAAGACGGTGACCTGCCCCTTCTGCCGGCGTGCCACGACAGCGAGCACGGCATCGATCGCGTACTTGTGACCGTGCAGCTTGGCGTCGGCCAGGAGACGCCGGGCCTGGCGGGCCTGGCGGGCCTCGTCCTTTCCGATGGCGGCGACCTCGAGCCGGGAGAGCACCCAGTCCCAGCGCTGCTCGGTGGTTCTGCCGTCGTACGCCTCGACCAGCGTCATGGGAGACGTCACCACCTCGGCCTCACCCCTGGCCGCGAGGTCGAGCCAGGCGATCATCCTGCGGTCGCCGCGCACGGCCAGGGACAGGGCTTCGCCGTCGAGTACGAAGACGCGCAGTGGCCGCTGCATGCGCTCACCGGCGCGCTTCTTCACGCGGCCTCTCCGGCATCGTGTCCTCCGGCGGTGCGGCGGAGCTCGTGCTCGGCGTCGAGATCCTCCAGTTCCGCGAGGGCTGCCGCGCGCTCGTCATCGGTGACCGGCCCGTGTTCCTCCTGCAGCCGGTCGACAAGCTCCAGCAGCCGGTCCCGATCGCGCTTGAATCGCAGCGGCACGCAGCGATGTAGTGGCGGGTGTGCCGGGCCGTCCTCGACGGGCGGTAACCGGGAACTGCAGCCACGGCACGATGAAGGCTCCGACCGAGATCCGGTCGGAGCCTTCATTTCCGCAGTCCAGCGGTGGCGGAGGATACGAGATTCGAACTCGTGAGGGGTTGCCCCCAACACGCTTTCCAAGCGTGCGCCCTAGGCCTCTAGGCGAATCCTCCGTCGGAAACATTACATGACCGAGAGGAGTGCTTGCGAACTCGATCCGGGCTGTCGCGATCAGGTACTCTGTGCAGAGCCCCTCACGCGGCGCTATCTGACTGAACTCCCCCAGGGCCGGAAGGCAGCAAGGGTAGGTCGGCTCTGGCGGGTGCGTGGGGGGCGCTTGCGTCGGCGGGCGGGTGGGTTGTCAGTGGGCGCCTATAACCTCGTATGCGTGTCGTCTCTCGCGCTGTACCGCCGCTATCGCCCGGAGTCGTTCGCCGAGGTCATCGGGCAGGAGCATGTGACCGGCCCGCTGCAGCAGGCGCTGCGCAACAACCGGGTCAATCACGCGTACCTGTTCAGCGGGCCGCGCGGCTGCGGCAAGACGACCAGCGCGCGCATCCTGGCCCGGTGCCTGAACTGCGAGCAGGGGCCGACGCCGACGCCGTGCGGGGAGTGCCAGTCCTGCCGTGACCTGGCGAGGAACGGGCCGGGATCGATCGACGTCATCGAGATCGACGCCGCCTCCCACGGTGGTGTGGACGACGCCCGTGAGCTGCGAGAGAAGGCCTTCTTCGGCCCCGCGAGCAGCCGCTACAAGATCTACATCATCGACGAGGCCCACATGGTCACGTCGGCCGGCTTCAACGCGCTGCTCAAGGTGGTCGAGGAGCCTCCCGAGCACCTGAAGTTCATCTTCGCGACCACCGAGCCGGAGAAGGTCATCGGGACCATCCGGTCGCGGACCCACCACTACCCGTTCCGGCTCGTGCCGCCCGGCACCCTCCGGGACTACCTCGGCGAGGTGTGCCAGAAGGAGGACATCCCCGTCGAGGAGGGCGTGCTGCCGCTCGTCGTGCGCGCCGGCGCCGGTTCCGTGCGTGACTCCATGTCCGTCATGGACCAGCTGCTCGCCGGCGCCGGGGCGGACGGCGTGACGTACGCCATGGCCACCTCTCTGCTCGGCTACACCGAGGGTTCGCTGCTCGACTCCGTCGTCGAGGCCTTCGCCACCGGTGACGGCGCCGCCGCCTTCGAGGTCGTCGACCGCGTCATCGAGGGCGGCAACGACCCGCGGCGCTTCGTCGCCGACCTGCTGGAGCGGCTGCGCGACCTCGTGATCCTCGCCGCCGTGCCCGACGCGGCCGAGAAGGGGCTCATCGACGCGCCCGCCGACGTCGTCGAGCGGATGCAGGCCCAGGCCGGCACCTTCGGCGCGGCCGAGCTCAGCCGTGCCGCCGACCTCGTCAACCAGGGGCTGACCGAGATGCGGGGCGCGACCTCCCCCCGCCTGCAGCTGGAACTGATCTGCGCGCGCGTGCTGCTGCCGGCCGCCTACGGGGACGAGCGTTCCGTGATGGCCCGGCTGGACCGGATCGAGCGCGGGGTGAGCTTCTCCGGAGGCGGCGGTGCGCCCGCGATGGGCTACGCGCCCGGGCCGGAAGCGCACGCGCCCGGGGGAGCGGTGCCCGGCGGAGCGCCGGTCCCGCCCGGCGGCGGCCCGGCGGCGGTCCGGGCTGCCGTACGGGGCTCCGGGGCGCCGGGTGCGGGCCCGGCGGCGGGCGCCCCCGCGGCACCCGGCGGCGCGATGCCCGGTGCGGGTGGCGTGGCGAACGGAGCGGGCTCCGGCCTGCCCGCCGCGGCGCCCGCCGCGGCGCCCGCAGCCGCCGCACCCACGCCCGCACCCGCCGTCCCCGCGGCACCCGTCACCCCTCCCCCCGGCCGACCCCAGCAGCCGCAGTCGCCCCCGGCGGCTGCCCCCGCCCCCGGCGCCTGGCCCACCGCGACCCCGGCCGGCAGCGGCCGTCGGCCCGGTGGCTGGCCCACGGCCACCCCCGCCGGTGCCGGACAGCCCGCACCGGCCCCGGCAGCCCCGGCAGCCCGCGCAGCCGCCGCGCCCGCACCGGCTGCCCCCGCGCCGGCGGCGGCCGCGCCCGTCTACGCACCACCCAGCGGCGGCCTCGACCCCCGCACGCTCTGGCCGAACATCCTGGAAGCGGTCAAGAACCGCCGCCGCTTCACCTGGATCCTGCTCAGCCAGAACGCCCAGGTGGCAGGCTTCGACGGCACGACCCTCCAGCTGGGCTTCGTCAACGCGGGCGCCCGGGACAACTTCACGAGCAGCGGCAGCGAGGACGTACTGCGCCAGGCGCTGGCCGAGCAGTTCCACGTCCAGTGGAAGATCGAGGCGGTCGTCGACCCGTCCGGCGGCTCCGCGCCCCCCGCCCCCGCCGGCGGCCACTCCGGTCCCTCCGGCTTCAACAGCGGGTACGGCGGCACCCCCCAGCAGCAACGCCCGGCGTCCCCCACGCCCCGGCCGGCCGCCCCCACCCCGTCCCAGGCCGCGCCGTCCCCGGCCGCCCCCGGACCGGTGTCCCGGCCGGCCGCCCCGGAGCCGCCGCCTCCGGTCGCCCCCGAGGACGACATCCCCGAGGACGACGACCCCGACCTGAACGAGTCGGCCCTCTCCGGCCACGAACTCATCGTGCGGGAACTGGGAGCGACGGTTGTGGAGGAGTTCTCGAACGAGTGAAACTGGCCGCCGTGGCCCCGCCCGGCACCAGCCGGGCGGCTGATCCTGCGCGCCTCCTCCCCGCCCCCTGATCCTGCGCGCCTCCTCCCCGCCCCCGCCGGACGGCGTTTTGGAGGAACGCACCACCTGCGCGCCGCGCGCCCTTCGGAAGCCCGCACAAAGCAGAACGGGTTCCGCCGGTTAGGCTGACCCCGTGAAGGTCCTCGTCATCGGCAGCGGCGCCCGCGAACACGCCCTGTGCCGCTCCCTGTCCCTCGACCCCGCCGTCACCGCGCTGCACTGCGCGCCCGGCAACGCCGGCATCGCCGAGATCGCCGAGCTGCACCAGGTCGACGCCCTGGACGGCAAGGCCGTTGCCGCGCTGGCCGCCGAACTGGAGGCCGGGCTCGTCGTCGTCGGCCCGGAGGCGCCGCTCGTCGCCGGGGTCGCCGACGCCGTGCGCGAGGCAGGGATCCCGGTCTTCGGCCCCTCCGGGGAAGCCGCGCAGCTCGAGGGCTCCAAGGCCTTCGCCAAGGACGTGATGGCGGCGGCCGGAGTCCCCACCGCCCGCTCCTACGTCTGCACGACCCCCGAGGAAGTCGAGCAGGCCCTCGACGCCTTCGGCGCCCCGTACGTCGTCAAGGACGACGGCCTCGCCGCGGGCAAGGGCGTCGTCGTCACCGACGACCGCGACGCGGCCGTGGCGCACGCCGCCGGCTGCGAGAGGGTCGTCATCGAGGAGTACCTCGACGGCCCCGAGGTGTCCCTCTTCGCGATCACCGACGGCGAGACGGTCGTCCCGCTCCAGCCCGCCCAGGACTTCAAGCGCGCGCTGGACGGCGACGAGGGCCCGAACACCGGCGGCATGGGCGCGTACTCGCCGCTGCCGTGGGCCGAGCCGAAGCTGGTCGAGGAGGTCCTGCAGACCGTCCTGCAGCCGACGGTCGACGAGATGCGCCGCCGCGGCACCCCCTTCTCCGGTCTCCTGTACGCCGGACTCGCGATCACCTCCCGCGGGGTGCGGGTCATCGAGTTCAACGCCCGCTTCGGCGACCCCGAGACCCAGGTGGTGCTGGCCCGGCTCAAGACCCCGCTGGCCGGTGTCCTGCTCGCCGCGGCGAACGGCACCCTCGCCCACCTCGAGCCGCTGCGCTGGAGCGGCGACGCCGCGGTCACCGTGGTCGTCGCCTCGCACAACTACCCCGGCACCCCGCGCACCGGCGACCCCATCACCGGCCTGGACGAGGTGGCCGCGCAGGACGCCCCGCACGCCTACGTCCTGCACGCCGGGACGAAGCGGCAGGGCGACGCCGTGGTCAGCGCCGGCGGCCGCGTGCTGTCCGTCACCGCGACCGGCGCCGACCTCACCGAGGCCCGCGACCGCGCCTACCGGGCCGTCTCCCGCATCGGCCTCGACGGCTCCCAGCACCGCACGGACATCGCCGCGAAGGCGGCCGCCAGCTGACCGGACGGCATCTGACCGGACAGCTTCCGGCGTCGCACGGACGAACCCCGCAGGCCCCGTCTCCGTCTTCGGAACGGGGCCTGTCGCATGCCCCGATCATGGGCCTGATCTTCGCTTTCTGTCACCCACCTCTGACCAAAGCCATTCCATCGAGTGACCGATGCCCCATCCGGCTGACGTGGGCCGGGGCCCCAACTATGGTGCCGCGCAAGCGTTCCGGCACTTGGCCCCGCCGACATTGCGATGTCACTGCCGAGTGCCACAGTGGGGGAATGAGCAACGCCAGGAAGGCCAGGCGCCCGGGACAGCCGGGGAGGGGGTGAGGTCGCTCGTGACCGGTACCGGTGCGGGTGTGGAGGCGGGTGCGCAGGCCGCGCGCGCCAGGGCTCTCGCCGTGCTGCGCGTGCGCAGCCGGGCACTGGCCGTCGCCCTGCTGCCCGCGGCGGTCGCCGTCGTGCTGCTGGCCGGCGTCTCCACGGAACACCTCGTGGGCCCCTTCTGGCAGGCCGCCCGCTGGGTGCTGATCCCCGTCGCCGCCCTCGTGCTGCTCGCCGCCGGCGCCGTCGGCCTGGTGGTGGCCCGTGCCCGCCCGGCAGTGAGCCCCACGGTGCCGATCGCCGAGGAGTCCGCCCCGGACCTGTACCGGATGGTGCGCGACCTCGCCGACCGCCTCGACGTCCCGGCGCCGTCGGCGATAGCCCTCACCCCGGACTGCGACAGCTGGCTGGAGGACCGCACCCACCCGGCGCACGGTCCGCCCGCGGGCGTCCGTCCGGGCCGCCGGGCGTACGGGCCGCCGGCCGAGCACGACGAGATGACCGGCGTACGCGGCCTCCACCGCCGTGCCGTCGCCGCCCCCGTGCTGGTCATCGGCTCCCCCTTCCTGTGGTGGATGCGGGTCGGCGAGCTGCGCGCGGTCCTCGCCCCCGTCGTCGCCGGTACGGGACCTTCGGCGCACCCGGACATAGCGGCGGCCCGCCGCTTCGTGCGGGGTCTCGACGCCGCGGTCGCCGTCTCCTCCGATCCCGCCCGGTGCCCGCTGACCCGGGTGGGCTGCGCGGGGCTCGGCTGGGTGGCCCGCCTGCTGCTGCGCAGCTGCCGGGAGCACGCGGCCGAGATGGAGCGCGGGGTCGCGGCCGCGGCCGCGGAGCGTGCACAGACGGTGGACTACGGCCTCCGGATCGTCGCGCAGGAGCAGGTGGGCCTGGCGTACGCGGGCTGGGACCGGCTGCTGACCCGGGTGGCGCTGCCCGCCTGGCGCATGGGCCGCTGGCCCTCCCGCCTGGACGCCGGCGTCGTCGCCGCGCTCACCGAACTGTCCCGGCGCGACCGCCTTGCCGAGGGGTTCGCCTCCCGCCTCGGCGAGCGCCCCGCCTGCGACCTGCTCGAGGAGCCCGGGGCGGTGGACGAGGCGGCCTCGCTGCTGGCCGCCCGCCTCTTCCACGGCGGCCCGGCGGAGACCGGCCCCGACTGGGCGCCCGTGGACTGGCGGGAGTATCCGGAGGAGGTCGTCGACCGCAAGTGGCGCATCGACGCGGCCCGCCTCCACCGCGTCCTCGACGCCCTCGGCGTCGGCCGCCCCCAGGGCCCCGCCGCCCGCGGCCCCGAGACCCCGGCCCCCGACGGCCCGACCCTGTCCCGCATCCTCGACCACCTGACGACCCCGCCGCAGCGCACCCCACCGAGCCCGGCCTCGCCGACCCCCTCCCCCCACCCGGACGCCCCCGACGCGCCGTACGGCGAAGGCGGCGACGGCGGGTACGGCGGGGACGGCGACGACGTGAGCGAGGCGGCCGCCGTCCTCGCCGCGGGCATCACCGCCGAGCTGGCCCGCGAAGAGGCGGCGGCCCCGCCGGGACGCGACGCGCCGGACTCCGCCGGCCAGGGAGCCGACGCGGCGTTCTGGGACGAGGGCGCGCTGCCCCTGTTCCCGCTCCAGCCACCGCGCACCGGCCGCGAACTGCTCGCCGACCACGTCACCGCGATGGTGTGCTGCGCCGCCATGGACACCGCGGGCGCCACCCCCGGCCTCGACTGGCTGGACGGCCCCTCGCTGCTGCTCCACGGCCGGCGCGCCACCGACCTGACCCCCCGCGTCCTCCGGCTCGTCGAGGACGGCGACCCGGCCCCACTGCGGGAGTGGCTGGTGGAGACCGGCATACGCCCGGAAAAGCCGGTCCGCCTGGTCTGACGCGCACGCCCTCCCAGCCGACCGGGGACGGCTTCCCGGCCGACCCGACCGGGTACGGCCGGCCTCCCGCACCGCGGCCGCCCCGCGCGGCCAAGCGCCGATCCGTGAGCACGACGTCCTGCCCTGCCGACACAGCACCGCGCCCGGCGCACCCGCCCGCCGCACCCGCCCGGCGCACCCGGCGGCGCGTCCGGCGGGTCACCCGATGGCTCAACCGATGGCTCACCCGATGGCTCACCCGGCCGGAGCCCCCGCTTCCACTTTGGGTCGATTCGCAACGAACAGTGACAGTCCGCGTGCGTAATGTGATGTGCTGAGACCGCCCGCGCCCATGACATGGGCTTGCGACGCACGCATGACCGTTCACAGGGCGCCTCGCCACCACCCAGGCGCGAGGCGCACGAGTGACACAAAGCGCACAACGCACGCAACGCACGCAACGCACACGAGGCACACGAGGGAGGGGAGCGACCATGGCGTCCGAGCAGATCCGCCGTCGGCCGCCCGGAGCGCCGACGCACGCCGTGACCGGCGCCTTCGGACCGAGCCCCGTCCCCTGGCTGTGCGGCACCGAGACGTACGCCGAAGACACCGCGCAGCTCGCGCCCCGGTTGACCGACCCGGGCACCCGGCGACCGCCCGGCGGCACCCCCCGTGTCCCCGCGCCGAGGACGGGCACCGGCGGCCCCCGCGCCGCCGACGACGTGCACGGTCAGATCAAGGGTTTCGCCTCCACCGGCGCGGTCGCCCCCGGCGAGGCCGTCGACTTCCACGTGACCGTAGACCCGCCCCAGGAGTTCGGCGTCGACATCTACCGCATCGGTCACTACGGCGGCGACGGCGCCGTCAAGATCACCGCGAGTCCCCGGCTGTCCGGCATCGTGCAGCCCCCGCCGCTGGCCGCGGACCGCACGGTCTCCTGCCACCACTGGTGGCTGTCCTGGCGCCTGCAGATCCCGCCGCACTGGCACGTCGGCGCGTATGTGGCCGTGCTCACCACGGCCGACGGCTACCGCTCGCACATCCCCTTCACCGTGCGCGACGACCAGCCGGCGGACCTGCTCATGCTGCTGCCCGACATCACCTGGCAGGCCTACAACCTCTACCCGCACGACGGCCGCACCGGCGCCAGCCTGCACCACGCCTGGGACGGGCAGGGCCGCCTGCTGGGCGAGGACCACGCCGCCACCACCGTCTCCTTCGACCGCCCGTACGCCGGCGCCGGCCTTCCGCTGCACGCCGGACACGCCTACGACGTCATCCGCTTCGCCGAGCGCCACGGCTACGACCTCGCCTACGCCGACGCCCGTGACCTGCACTCCGGGTACATCGACCCGACCCGCTACCGCGGCCTGGTCTTCCCCGGCCACGACGAGTACTGGTCGGCCGCCATGCGCAGCACCGTCGAACGCGCCCGCGACCACGGCACCTCGCTCGTCTTCCTCTCCGCGGGCACCCTGTACTGGCAGGCCGAGCTGGGCCCGTCCCCGTCCGGCGTCCCCGACCGGCTGCTGACCTGCCGCAAGCGCAGAGGCCCGGGCAGGCCCGCGCTCTGGCGCGAGACCGACCGCCCGGAGCAGCAGCTCGTCGGCATCCAGTACGCGGGCCGGGTCCCCGAACCGCATCCCCTGATCGTCCGCAACGCCGGCCACTGGCTGTGGGAGGCGACCGGCGCGGGCGAGGGCGACGCGATCGAGGGCCTGGTCGCGGGGGAGGCGGACCGCTACTTCCCGCGCACCCCGCTGCCCGAGCACGACGAACGGATCCTGCTCGCCCACTCCCCGTACACCGACGGCGACGGCGTCCCGCGCCACCAGGAGACGTCTCTGTACCGGGCTCCGTCCGGTGCGCTGGTGTTCGCGTCCGGGACGTACGCCTGGTCCCCGGCCCTGGACCGTCCGGGCCACGTCGACGGGCGCGTCCAGCGCGCCACCGCCAACCTCCTGGACCGCATCTGCAAACGTGACTGAGCTTCGCTCCACCGACCCCCGCCAGGACCGATCTCCGGCGTACGGGAGAATCGAGCCATTGGACATCACCACGGGGAGGAACCGTGTCCGGATTCGTCGAGAAGCCCGAGCCCCTTCAGGTGCCGGGCCTGGTGCACCTGCACACCGGAAAGGTGCGCGACCTGTACCAGAACGAGGCCGGCGACCTCGTGATGGTCGCCAGCGACCGTACGTCCGCCTACGACTGGGTGCTGCCCACGGAGATCCCCGACAAGGGCCGCATCCTCACCCAGCTGTCCCTGTGGTGGTTCGACCAGCTCGCCGACCTGGTCCCCAACCACGTCCTGAGCACCGAACTGCCCGCCGGAGCACCCGCCGACTGGGCGGGCCGCACCCTGGTCTGCAAGTCGCTGCAGATGGTCCCGGTGGAGTGCGTGGCCCGCGGCTACCTCACCGGCTCGGGCCTCGCCGAGTACGACGAGTCCCGCACGGTCTGCGGCCTCGCCCTCCCCGAGGGCCTGGTCGACGGCAGCGAGCTGCCCGCCCCGATCTTCACCCCGGCCACCAAGGCGGCGGTCGGCGACCACGACGAGAACGTCTCCTACGAGGAGGTCGCCCGGCAGGTCGGCGCGGACACCGCCGCGCAGCTGCGTCAGGTGACCCTCGCGGTGTACTCCCGCGCCCGCGACATCGCCCGCGACCGCGGGATCATCCTGGCGGACACCAAGTTCGAGTTCGGCTACGAGGGCGAGACCCTCGTCATCGCCGACGAGGTCCTCACCCCGGACTCCTCGCGGTTCTGGCCGGCCGACCAGTGGCAGCCGGGCCGCTCGCAGGTGTCGTACGACAAGCAGTTCGTGCGCGACTGGCTGACCTCGCCGGAGTCGGGCTGGGACCGCCGGAGCGAGCAGCCGCCGCCCGCGCTGCCGCAGCACATCGTGGACGCGACCCGCGCCAAGTACGTCGAGGCGTACGAGCGCCTCACGGGCATGAGCTGGACGAGCGCCTGACCGGCACGAGCCGGACCTGACGCGAAAGGCCCCCGGGGAACCGGGGGCCTTTTCCTGGAGCGGACGACGAGGCTCGAACTCGCGACCTCAACCTTGGCAAGGTTGCGCTCTACCAACTGAGCTACGTCCGCGTTGCGCCGTGGCGCGAGAGCAACTATACCCAACCGCGCTCCCGGGCGAGACGCACCGCCGTGTGCCGGTTCTCCGCCCCGAGCTTCGTCGCGGCCGAGGAGAGGTAGTTCCGCACGGTGCCCGGCGACAGCGCGGCCCGTTCGGCGATCTCCGCGACCGGCGCCCCGTCGGCGGCCAGCTCCAGCACCTCCGCCTCCCGTACGGTCAGCGGCGAGTCCCCGGCGGAGATCGCGTCGGCCGCCAACTCCGGGTCGACATAGCGGTTCCCGGCGTGCACGGTACGGATGATCTCCGCGAGCCGCTGCGCACTGACCGTCTTCGGCACGAATCCCCGAACACCCGCCGCAAGGGCCCGCTTCAGATGCCCGGGGCGCCCGTGGCCGGTGACGATCAGCACCTGGCAGCCGGGCAGCTCGGCGCGCAGAGCTGTGGCGACCTTCACACCGTCGGCGCCGGGCATCTGCAGATCCAGGACCGCCACATCGGGCGCGTGAGCCCGTGCCATCGCCAGCGCCTCCGGGCCGGTGGCCGCCTCCGCGACGACCAGGAGGTCGTCCTCCAGCGCGAGCAGCGCGGCCAGGGCGCCCCGGATCAGATGCTCGTCGTCGGCGAGCAGCAGGCGTACCGGAGTACTCATGACACGACCCCGCTCACAGGTCCGGAGGCTCCAGCGGCTCCAGCGGCTTCAGCGGCTCCAGAGGCCACAGCAGTCACAGGCGTCAACGGCACCTCGGCCACCACCCTGAACCCGTCCGCACCCACAGGCCCCGCCTCCAGCTTTCCGCCCACCGCCGCCAGCCGTTCCCGCAGCCCGGCGAGCCCCGAGCCGCCATTCCCGCCGGGTCCGGCGACTCCGTCGTTCTCGACCGTCAGCACCACGGACGCCTCCCGCATCCGCAGCGCCACCGAGCATCGCCCCGCGTCCCCGTGGCGCAGCACGTTCGTCGTCGCCTCGCGCACCACCCAGCCGAGCGCGGACTGCACGTCGGCGGGCAGCCCGGCGGTGTCCGCGGCGACCTGGCAGTCGATCCCGGCCGCCGTCAGAACGCCCTGGGCGCCGAGGAGTTCCACGCCGAGATCGGCCTCCCGGTAACCGCGTACCACCTCCCGCACCTCCCGCTGGGACTCCTGTGCGATGCGCTGCACCTCGATCATCTGCTCCGCCGCCTCCGGCCGCCCGCGCCGGGCCAGTTGCACGGCGAGTTCGCTCTTCAGCGAGATGACGGAAAGGTTCCGCCCCAGCACGTCGTGCAGGTCCCGCCCGAACCGCAGCCGCTCCTCGGCGACCGCGAGCCGGGCCCGGGTCTCGCGGGCGGCGTCGAGTTCGTACACGGCGTCCAGCAGCCAGACGGAGAAGAGGCAGGTGGCGGCGATGGACCCGGCGCCGATGAGCACCATGGACGTCAAGACCAGCACAGCGGCCCAGGGCGTGCCGAACGCGAACGCCGCCGCGCCCGCGCCGGACGCGAATCCGGCCACGATCGCGAACCCGCGCCGCCGCCTGCGCGCACCCAGCGCCATGGTGCCCGCGCCGAAGGCCAGGACGACCCCACAGACCGTGGCGGCGGCGTTGGCCGTGCCGGGGCCCGCGGGCTCGTACTCCTTCAGCGCGAGCGCGACGACCGCGAGGGCGGACGTGAGCGTGCCGAGCACCCACAACAGCCGCGTCGGCCGGCCGCGCCGGCCGCGGCTCCAGTCCAGCGCCCGCGAGGCGGTCAGGCAACCAGTCACCGCGTGGACGGTGACCACGGCCGTCGACCAGCCCGCGAGACCCGGGCGCACCTGCCCGAACACCGGCAGTCCGAACGCCGCGACCTCGATCACGCCGAAGAGGTGGAACGACCAGCGCGTGTACGTCTCGACCTTCTCCGGAGTGCTCTTGCGCCGCCACCAGCCCGCGGGCCTGCCCGTGCCCCCCGTCTCCGCCATGTCCCGTCCCCCGTAGGTCACCGCCGCGGTTCCCAGCGGAACCACCGCCGTACAGCAAACACCGCCAGGACGGCCCAGGCCAGCGCGGTCACCAGGGCGCCCAGCGCCTGGTAGCCGCTCAGTTCGCCGGTCCAGCCGGCCCGGACCAGCCGGATCGCGGGGGACAGCGGAAGGAGTTCGCAGACGGAGGCGAGGCGGTCGGGCATGACCTCCGTCGGGATCGCGATCCCCGAGCCCGTCATGGAGACGAACACCAGCGGCAGCGCGGTCACCTGGGCGCTCTCGACGGTCCTGGTGAAGGAGGCGGTGAGGGCCGCGAGCGCGGCGCACAGCACCAGGCCCAGCAGCAGCCCCAGGACCGTCAGGTACGGCGCCTCGGGTGCCCCGGTGTTCAGGAGCACCGCGCAGCCCGCGGCCAGCAGCAGCGACTGGGCGAGGCCGACGCCGGCCGCGGGCAGGGCGGTGCCGGTGAGGATCTCGGCGTCGCCGAGTTCGCCGGTGCGCAGCCGTTTGAGGACCAGTTCCTCGCGGCGGGCGACGAAGGCACTGACCAGGGAGGTGTACACGGCGAAGAGGAGGGAGAAGCCGATCGCGGCGGTCAGCATCACCGTGCCGGCGGTCAGCCCCGCGGCCTCGACGTCCATCCGGTCGATCGCCGGACGCACGCTGAACGGCAGCGCGAGCGGTACGAGCAGCGCCGTGGTCACTGCCCCGCGGTTGCGGCCGAGCAGGGTGAGTTCGGCGCGGCCCAGGGCACGCAGCCGCCGGATGACCGGGGTGGGGGCCGGGCCGCTCATGCCGCCGCCTCCCGCGTGATCCCGAGGAACGCCTCCTCCAGCGAGGCCGGCCGCATGTCCAGCCGGCGCAGTTCCACCCCGGCCCGCTCGGCCCACACCAGCAGCGCGGTCGCCGTCCGCTGCGGTTCGCGGGTGTGCAACCGTACGGTCCTGCCGGTCATCTCGTGTCCGCACACCCGCAGTTCGGCGAGCGGGGGCAGGTCTCCGAGGAAGTAACCCGGGGGCAGGCCGAAGGAGATCCGCGAGGGCCGGCCGGCGGTCACCTCGGCGGGTGTCCCGGCGGCCGCGATGCGCCCCTCGTGCAGGATCGCGAGCCGGTCGGCGAGGCCCTCGGCCTCCTCCAGGTAGTGCGTGGTCAGCAGCACGGTGGTGCCGTCGTCGCGCAGCGCCCGTGCCAAATCCCAGGTGGCGCGGCGTCCTTCGACGTCCAGGCCGGTCGTCGGTTCGTCCAGGAACAGCACCTCGGGTTCGCCGAGGAGGGCCAGCGCGAGGTCCAGTCGCCGCCGTTCACCCCCGGACAGCTGCTTCACCCGCACCCCGGCCCGCCCGCCGAGCCCGACCAGTTCCAGCGCCTCCCCCTCGGGCCGTGCCCCGCTCGTGCACCCCGCCCACATCCGCGCGGTCTCGGCGACGGTGAGCTCGGCGGGGAAGCCGCCCTCCTGGAGCATCACGCCGGTGCGCGGGCGGACGGCGGCCCGCTCCCGGAAGGGGTCGCGTCCGAGCACCCGGACCCGGCCACCGGCCGGTGCCGCGAGCCCCTCCAGGAGTTCGACCGTCGAGGTCTTGCCCGCGCCGTTGGTGCCGAGCAGCGCGAAAACCTCCCCACGGGCCACGGAGAAGCTGATCCCGCGCACCGCCTCGAATCCGCCCCCGTACACCCGCCGCAGGTCGGTGACCTCGATCACGTGCTCGTGTCCGTCGCCGTCCATGCGGTGCATCCGGTGCATCCGGTGCATGCCCTCCGCGCTGTCCGCGCTGTCCGCGCTGTCCGCGCTGTCCGCGCTGTCCGCGCTGTCCATGTGGTCCGTCCGGTCCATGGATTCAGCGTCCCGGCTGCCGGGGCCGGGCAGCAGTGCGCGGTGTCATCACTCGGCATGACAAATGTCAGACGGCGCAGGGCCCGCGTTCGCGCATACGAAAAGACCCCGGTCATGGTGACCGGGGCTTCCCTGGAGCGGACGACGAGGCTCGAACTCGCGACCTCAACCTTGGCAAGGTTGCGCTCTACCAACTGAGCTACGTCCGCATGCCTCCGACCGGCTCCCACCGATCGGCGCGAGCACCAGCCTACCTGATCCACAAGAGTGCTCAGGACCGGCGGTGCAGAGCGGGTGACAGGAATTGCACACTGCGCCTTCCCCCTGGAAGGGGGATGTTCTGCTACTGAACTACACCCGCGTGACTGAGTGGGTCCGGCCTTTCGGCCTCGCCCCTCGGCGTGCTCCAGACTCTAGCTGATCAGGAGGGGTGGAACGCAAGTCGGTTCCGCCGAGGGGCCGGTGACCGGCCGTCGGCCGGCGTCACTGCGCGGCGCTGAACGCCTCGTAGACCTTCTTGGGGATACGGCCGCGGGCCGGGACGTCCATCTTGTGGGCCTGGGCCCAGGCCCGGACGGCCGCCGGGTCGGGAGCGACCTCGGTCTCCCGGTACGCCTTGCCGGACTTCGACCGCTTGCGTCCGGCCGCCACGTACGGCTCGAGGGCCGTGCGCAGTTTTTCGGCGTTGGCTTGGTTCAGGTCGATCTCGTACGACTTGCCGTCGAGTCCGAAGGCGATCGTCTCCGCCGCTTCCGAGCCGTCGATGTCGTCAAAGAGAGTGACCACGACCTTCTGCGCCACGAATATCGGTCCCTTCGTGCGACACCTGTATCTGCGATGACGTGCCACGACGTCGCCCGGGTGTCGACTGTCCGCCAGTTAATGGGCAAAGTATCGGCTATTGGTATTTCATTTGTACAGTGCCCGGCAATGCATTGGGAAGCCCGACTAAATCTTCCCGCGTGTCCCGGCGCAATAGGGAGGCGGGCGTCGATCCGGGATCTTTCCGTGAACTTTTCGCGGCGGGAGCCCCTCGGGGACGGGACAGTGACTGCCGTCACGTAGTTTCCTACAACTCTACTCGCGTAGAAATTTTGTGCGGGTAGTCTGAAGGGACCTGCTCAGCACCACACACCGGGAGTGCCAGTGGCACGCGTCGTAGTCGACGTCATGCTCAAGCCGGAGATCCTCGACCCCCAGGGCCAGGCGGTCCAGCGTGCGCTGCCGCGCCTGGGTTTCGACGGCATCTCGGACGTACGTCAGGGAAAGCGATTCGAACTGGAAGTTGACGGGCCGGTCGACGAGGCCGCGCTCGCCCGTATCCACGATCTTGCGGAATCCTTCCTCGCCAACACCGTGATCGAGGACTTCACCGTCAAGGTGGAGGAAGTCGCGGAGGCCGCGAAGTGACCGCTCGTATTGGCGTCGTCACTTTCCCGGGCAGCCTCGACGACCGGGACACGCAGCGCGCGATCCGACTCGCGGGCGCCGAACCGGTCGCCCTGTGGCACAAGGACAAGAACCTCCACCAGGTCGACGCCGTCGTGCTGTGCGGAGGCTTCTCCTACGGCGACTATCTGCGGGCCGGCGCGATCGCCCGTTTCTCCCCGGTGATGGAGCCCCTCATCGAGCAGGCGAAGGCCGGACTGCCGGTCCTCGGCATCTGCAACGGCTTCCAGATCCTCACCGAGGCCCACCTGCTGCCCGGCGCCATGCTCGGCAACGACCACCTGCACTTCATCTGCCGCGACCAGAAGCTGCGGGTGGAGAACGCGGGCACCTCCTGGACCAGCGACTACGAGCAGGGCCAGGAGATCCACATCCCGCTGAAGAACATGGACGGCCGGTACGTCGCCGACGAGTACACCCTCGACAAGCTGGAGGCCGAGGGGCGGGTCGCCTTCCGCTACCTCGACTTCAACCCGAACGGCTCGCTCCGGGACATCGCCGGCATCAGCAACGAGGCCGGGAACGTCGTCGGCCTCATGCCGCACCCCGAGCACGCCGTCGAGCCGCTGATCGGCACCGGCCGCACCGACGGCCTTCCCTTCTTCACCTCGATCCTCAAGAAGCTGGTCACCGCATGAGCAGGACGCCTCTGGACACGGTCGAGCACGCGGCCGCGACCCCCGACGTCGAGCTGCCCTGGGCCGAACTCGGCCTGAAGAAGGACGAGTACGAGCGGATCGTGGAGATCCTCGGCCGCCGGCCCACCGGCGCCGAGCTCGCCATGTACTCCGTCATGTGGTCCGAGCACTGCAGCTACAAGTCCTCGAAGGTGCACCTCCGCCAGTTCGGCGAGAAGGCCCCCCAGTCCGACGCCCTCCTCGTCGGCATCGGCGAGAACGCGGGCGTCGTCGACGTCGGCCAGGGCTACGCGGTCACCTTCAAGGTCGAGTCGCACAACCACCCCTCCTACGTGGAGCCCTACCAGGGCGCGGCCACCGGCGTCGGCGGCATCGTGCGCGACATCATCGCGATGGGCGCCCGCCCGGTCGCGGTCGTCGACCCGCTGCGGTTCGGCGCCGCGGACCACCCCGACACCAAGCGCGTCCTGCCCGGCGTGGTCGCCGGCATCGGCGGCTACGGCAACTGCCTCGGCCTGCCCAACATCGGCGGCGAGGTCGTCTTCGACGCCTGCTACCAGGGCAACCCGCTGGTCAACGCGGGCGCCATCGGCGTGATGCGGCACGAGGACATCCACCTCGCCAAGGCGTCCGGCGCGGGCAACAAGGTCATCCTGTACGGCGCCCGGACCGGCGGCGACGGCATCGGCGGCGCCTCGATCCTGGCCAGCGAGACCTTCGACGACGCCAAGCCGTCCAAGCGCCCCGCGGTCCAGGTCGGCGACCCCTTCCAGGAGAAGCTGCTCATCGAGTGCACCCTGGAGGCCTTCAAGGAGAAGCTGGTCGTCGGCATCCAGGACCTCGGCGCGGCCGGCCTGTCCTGCGCGACCTCCGAGCTCGCCTCCAACGGCTCCGGCGGCATGCGCGTGACCCTGGACGACGTACCCCTGCGCGACTCGACTCTCTCGCCCGAGGAGATCCTCATGAGCGAGTCGCAGGAACGCATGTGCGCGGTCGTGGAGCCGGAGAAGGTCGACCGGTTCCTGGAGATCTGCGACAAGTGGGACGTCATCGCCACCGTCATCGGCGAGGTGACCGACGGCGACCGCCTGGAGATCTACTGGCACGGCGGCAAGATCGTCGACGTCGACCCGCGGACGGTCGCCCACGAGGGCCCGGTCTACGAGCGCCCGTACGCCCGCCCGTCCTGGCAGGACGAGCTCCAGGCCGACGACGCGAACAAGCTGCCCCGGCCGTCGACGGGCGAGGAGCTGAAGGACCAGGTCCTGAAGCTGGTGGCCTCCCCCAACCAGGCGTCCAAGAAGTGGATCACCTCGCAGTACGACCACTTCGTGCAGGGCAACACCGTCCTCGCCCAGCCCGAGGACTCCGGCATGATCCGCGTCGACGAGGCCACCGGCCTCGGTGTCGCCATCGCGACCGACGGCAACGGCCGGTACGCCAAGCTCGACCCGTACACGGGCGCGCAGCTGGCCCTCGCCGAGGCCTACCGGAACGTGGCGACCACCGGCGCCAAGCCCCTCGCGGTCTCCGACTGCCTGAACTTCGGCTCGCCCGAGGACCCGGCGGTGATGTGGCAGTTCGCCGAGGCCGTGCGCGGTCTCGCCGACGGCTGCCTGCAGCTCGGCACCCCGGTCACCGGCGGCAACGTCTCGCTCTACAACCAGACCGGCGAGGCCGCCATCCACCCCACCCCGGTGGTCGCGGTCCTCGGCGTCATCGACGACGTCGCCCGCCGCACCCCGGTCGCCTTCCAGGAGGAGGGCCAGCTGCTGTACCTCCTCGGCGACACGCGCGAGGAGTTCAGCGGCTCGGCCTGGTCGCAGGTGATCCACGACCACCTCGGCGGCCTGCCCCCGAAGGTCGACCTGGAGCGGGAGAAGCTGCTGGCCGAGATCCTGATCTCCGCCTCCCGCGACGGCATGATCGACTCCGCGCACGACCTGTCCGACGGCGGCCTGATCCAGGCGGTCGTGGAGTCGGCGCTGCTCGGCGGCAAGGGCGCACGGCTGGTCGTGCCGGACGGGCTGGACGCGTTCACCCTCTGCTTCTCGGAGTCGGCGGGGCGCGCGATCGTCGCCGTGCCGCGCTCGGAGGAGGTCCGCTTCAACGACATGTGCGGCGCGCGCGGCCTGCCGGCCACCCGCATCGGTGTCGTGGACGGTGACACGGTCGAGCTCCAGGGCGTCTTCGAACTGTCCCTGAGCGAGCTGCGCGAGGCACACGAGGCCACCATCCCGGCGCTGCTCGCCTGATCCCGTCGACGAAGGCCCCGCCCACCAGGACCTCAGCCGAAGTCCCGGGCGGGGCCCTTCGCCATCCGGGCCCGGATTGCCCCGCCCGCCGGCACGAACACCCGGCTCCGCCCCTGGCACGGGCCCCCGCCGCGTCCTACGGCACGGTCCCTCGCCAGGTCCTACGGCACGGTCCCTCGCCGGGTCGGCACGGGCCTCCGCCGGGTCCTACGGCACGCGTCTCCGCCGGGTCCTTGGCGCGTGGCCTCACTGCATCCGCCGGCGCATGCCCGGTGGGGTCCCACGGCACAGGGTCCCGCTGCATCTGCGCTGCATCTGTGGGTGCGGGGCCCTGCGGGGTCCTGCGGGGCGGGATCCCCGCCGCGTCTTCCGACAGCAGGCCAGCGCCGCGCTCTCCGGCGCGGGTCCCCGCCGGGTCCTCCCGGTCGGGCCCTCGCTGCGTCCCCTGGCGCGGGACGCCACTGCATCCGTCCGCGCAGGCCCCCGCCGCGCCCGACGGCGCATGCCCCGGCGGGGTCCCACGGCACAGGGTCCCGCTGCATCTGCGCTGCATCTGTGGGTGCGGGGCCCTGCGGGGTCCTGCGGGGCGGGATCCCCGCCGCCTCCTCCGACAGCAGGCCAGCCCCGCGCTCTCCGGCGCGGGCCGCCGCCGGGTCCCCCGGTGCGGGGCCGCTGCATCCGCCGGAGCGGGGCACCGCCGGGTCCTCTGGCGCGGGATCCCCGCAGCTTCTTCTGGCGCGGCCCCCGCCGTGTCCTCCGGTGCGCGCCCCAGCGGCCGTCCCCCACCACCACAACGGCGCGTTCCCTCAGCGCGGCCCTCGTGGTGACGAGCGCTGCGGTCACTTCGACCGGGCCGGGGGCGCGGCGTCCGACGCCGGCGCCACCGGCCCGCAGGCGGGCCGCCCGGGCGCGCAGGGCCGCGCCGATTCCTCACGGTGCGGGCCCGCCGAATTCTCCCGGCGTGGGCTTCTGCCGTCCTGTCCGTCGTGGGGCCGCCGCTGCGTCTCCCGGCGTGGGCTTCTGCCGTCCTCTCCGCCGCGGGGCACCGCTGCATTCTCCGGCGCCGAACCGCGTTGCCGTTCCGCCGTGCCGGCCGGTGCCGTGCGGGCGTCGGGCTCGCGTCCGCCGACTAGGCTCCCCGCATGTCACCGGCCAAGAAGCGCGCCCGCGTCTACGACCCCGTCAAGATCCGCGCCGCGGTCCTCGCCCAGTTCGGCAAGGTACGGCAGGCCGTGCGCACCCTCACCCCCGAGCAGCTGGCCGGTCCCACGCGGCTCGGCGAGTGGACCGTCCGTGACCTCGCCGCGCACGTGACCATGGCCGTGGAGACCGTCAGCCGCAATCTCGAACGCGAGGAGCCGGTCAAGGCGGAGCTCACGCTCACCGAGTGGCCCTTCGCCACCGCCACCCGCGCCGCCGACATCGCCGACGGCACCCGCGAGCTGGCCGCCGCCCACCCCGACCTGGACGCCCTCTACACCCGCACCGGCGAGCGCTTCGCCGAGGCCCTCGACACCGCCCCCGGCGACCGTCTCCTCGCCGCCCGCACCGGCGCCATGACCCTCGCCGACTACCTGGTCACCCGCACCGTCGAACTGATCGTCCACACCGACGACCTGAACGCCGCCGTGCCGGGCCTCGACATCCCCCACGACCGCCAGGCCCTCGCCGCCTGCACCCGGCTGCTCGCCGACGCGCTCGCCGCGAAGGCGCCCGGCGGCTCGACCGAGGTGCGCATCCCGCCGTACGCCGTCGTGCAGTGCGTCGAGGGGCCCCGGCACACCCGCGGCACTCCGCCCAACGTCGTCGAGACCGGTCCGCTGACCTGGATCAGGCTCGCCACCGGCCGGGTGGCGTGGCGGGACGCGCTCGAGCAGGCCGAGCTCAGCGCGAGCGGGGAACGGGCGGACCTGAGCGGGTTGCTGCCCCTGATGTCGTGATGTCGTGATGCCGTGAGGGAACCGATCGGCTCCCAGATCCCGTCAAAGCGGCATGAACAGGCACAAGCAGCGCATGACGCTGGCGGCCGCCGCCGCGCTCGTCCCGCTCGCGGTGGCCTGCGCCGGCCCGGAGGCCACCCCTCTGTACGGCACCAGGTGGACCGTCACCTCGCCCCCTGCTCACGGGCGCGCGTACCTCGTCCTCGACCGGCACACCGGCAGGGTCGGCGGCCGGCTCGGCTGCAACCGCGTCAGCGCCACCGCCACCGTCCGCGACGGCGGCATCACGCTGGGCCGTCCGGTCACCACCCGAATGATGTGCGACGCCTCACTCATGCGCATCGAACGGACCCTGCTGGGCCTCTTCGACGGCTCGGTGAGCTACCGAGTCGATCACGACACCCTCGCCCTGACCAGCGAAAACGGCACGACCGTCCGGGCCGTCGCGGACAACTGATCCGCTACCGCCGAGTAACCCGAATTCGGACCAGTGGTCGATCTCGCCTACACTCGGTGGCGTGCCACGTGGTGACGGTCGACTCAATCACGATCTGCTCCCCGGTGAGAAAGGCCCCCAGGACGCGTGTGGCGTCTTCGGTGTCTGGGCTCCGGGCGAAGAGGTCGCAAAGCTCACGTACTTCGGGCTCTACGCCCTCCAGCATCGGGGCCAGGAGTCCGCGGGAATCGCGGTCAGCAACGGCTCCCAGATCCTCGTCTTCAAGGACATGGGCCTGGTCTCCCAGGTCTTCGACGAGACCTCGCTCGGTTCGCTCCAGGGTCACATCGCGGTCGGACACGCCCGCTACTCGACCACCGGCGCCTCCGTGTGGGAGAACGCCCAGCCGACGTTCCGCGCCACCGGGCACGGCTCCATCGCGCTCGGCCACAACGGCAACCTGGTCAACACGGCGCAGCTCGCCGAGATGGTCGCCGACCTGCCCAAGGACCCCAGCGGCCGTTCGACCCGCGTCGCGGCCACCAACGACACCGACCTGCTCACCGCGCTGCTCGCGGCCCAGGTCGACGAGGACGGCAAGCCGCTGACCATCGAGGAGGCGGCCCACACCATCCTCCCGCAGGTCAAGGGCGCCTTCTCGCTCGTCTTCATGGACGAGCACACCCTCTACGCCGCCCGCGACCCGCAGGGCATCCGCCCACTGGTCCTCGGCCGGCTGGAGCGCGGCTGGGTCGTCGCCTCGGAGACCGCCGCCCTCGACATCTGCGGCGCCAGCTTCGTCCGCGAGATCGAGCCGGGCGAGTTCGTCGCCGTCGACGAGAACGGCCTGCGCACCTCACGATTCGCGGATGCGAAGCCCAAGGGCTGCGTCTTCGAGTACGTGTACCTGGCCCGCCCGGACACCGACATCGCCGGCCGGAACGTCTACCTGTCCCGGGTCGAGATGGGCCGCAAGCTGGCCAAGGAGGCCCCGGTCGAGGCCGACCTGGTCATAGCGACCCCGGAGTCCGGCACCCCGGCCGCCATCGGCTACGCGGAGGCCTCCGGCATCCCCTTCGGCGCGGGCCTGGTGAAGAACGCCTACGTCGGCCGGACCTTCATCCAGCCCTCGCAGACCATCCGGCAGCTCGGCATCCGGCTGAAGCTGAACCCGCTGAAGGAAGTCATCAAGGGCAAGCGGCTGGTCGTCGTCGACGACTCCATCGTCCGCGGCAACACCCAGCGGGCCCTGGTGCGCATGCTCCGCGAGGCGGGCGCCGCCGAGGTCCACATCCGGATCTCCTCGCCGCCCGTGAAGTGGCCCTGCTTCTTCGGCATCGACTTCGCCACCCGCGCCGAACTCATCGCCAACGGCATGACGATCGACGAGATCGGCACCTCCCTCGGCGCCGACTCCCTGGCCTACATCTCCATCGACGGCATGATCGAGGCGACCACCATCGCCAAGCCGAACCTGTGCCGCGCCTGCTTCGACGGCGAGTACCCGATGGACCTCCCGGACCCGGAGCTGCTCGGCAAGCAGCTGCTGGAGACCGAGCTGGCCGCCGGGACCGCCGCCACCGCGGCCACCGACGCGATCCGCCGTCCGTAGACGGCCCGTTCCACCTGCCGTACGACACGAAAGTCCTCATCGCCATGTCTGAGACAACTGGTGCCAGCTACGCAGCGGCGGGCGTCGACATCGAGGCGGGCGACCGCGCCGTCGAGCTGATGAAGGAGTGGGTGAAGAAGACCCGGCGCCCCGAGGTCCTCGGCGGCATCGGCGGCTTCGCCGGCCTCTTCGACGCCTCCGCCCTCAAGCGCTACGAGCGCCCCCTGCTCGCCTCCGCCACGGACGGCGTCGGCACGAAGGTCGACATCGCCCGCCAGGTCGGCGTCTACGACACCATCGGCCACGACCTGGTCGCCATGGTCATGGACGACATCGTGGTGTGCGGCGCCGAGCCGCTGTTCATGACCGACTACATCTGCGTCGGCAAGGTCCACCCCGAGCGGGTCGCCGCCATCGTCAAGGGCATCGCGGAGGGCTGCGTGCTGGCCGGCTGCGCCCTCATCGGCGGTGAGACGGCCGAACACCCCGGCCTGCTGGGCGAGGACGACTTCGACGTCGCCGGCGCCGGTACGGGCGTGGTGGAGGCCGACCGGCTCCTCGGCGCGGACCGCATCCGCAAGGGGGACGCGGTGATCGCCATGGCGGCCTCCGGTCTTCACTCGAACGGGTACTCGCTGGTCCGGCACGTGCTGCTGAACCAGGCCGGCCTCTCGCTCAACGCGCACGTCGAGGAGTTCGGCCGCACCCTCGGCGAGGAGCTGCTGGAGCCCACCAAGATCTACTCCCTGGACTGCCTGGCCCTGATCCGCACCGCGGACGTGCACGCGTTCAGCCACGTCACCGGCGGCGGCCTGGCCGCCAACCTGGCGCGCGTGATCCCCGACGGGCTGCACGCGGTCGTCGACCGCTCCACCTGGACCCCCGCCCCGGTCTTCGACCTGGTCGGCAGGACCGGTCGGGTCGAACGCCTGGAGCTGGAGAAGACCCTGAACATGGGCGTCGGCATGATCGCCATCGTGCCCGGGGAGTCGGCGGACGTGGCCCTGGCCACGCTGGCCGACCGCGGGGTCGACGCCTGGATCGCCGGCGAGATCACGGACAGGGGTGAGCACCCTACCGGCGCCGCCCTGGTCGGGGACTACGCGGGCTGAGGCCTTGTGGGCAGCACAGAACCCGGTCGGTGACCGGAGTCACCGACCGGGTGTGCTCAGTACAAGGTCAAGCGCCGCGACGATGCTGTGAGGACTGGCTGTCCTCGTCCTCCTCGTCGTCGTCCTCATAGAGGTCGGCGTAACGTGAGTACAGGTCGTCGTCGTCATGCTCATCGTCCTCGAAACGGTCGCCGTTCGGCGACTGGTTCGACGTCGATGCGCCCAGCTCCTCGGCCAGGCGTGAGAGGTCCGTCCCACCGCTGTTGTACTTCAGCTGGCGGGCGACCTTCGTCTGCTTGGCCTTGGCCCGGCCGCGCCCCATGGCTCGACCCCCTCAACGACGGGGCTCGACGGCCCCAGAGTCTTGACACGCGTTCATGATCCGGAACGGGCTCTCCGTGGAGAGACCGGTCCGTAGGGCTTCCACGGTACCTGAGCCCACGCACATACGGTACGTCGCCCGCACCCCGCGCGTGTGCACAGGACCTTCGAGGCGCCCCGTCCTCGCTGGTCAACCGCGATTTTAACCACTTATCGGCGGCCGACCCGCCGACGAACGTGAGAGTTCTCTCTAAGTGCCCGTCGGCGGGTACCGGCCAAACCCGCCGGGCGCCCCCCGATCAGAGGCCCCGGCGGCCCTCCGCCATCCGCTGCTCGGCGATCCGGTCCGCCGCCGCGGCCGGCGGAATACCGTCCTCCTTCGCACGAGCGAAGATGGCAAGCGTGGTGTCGAAGATCTTCGCCGCCTTCGCCTTGCACCGGTCGAAGTCGAAGCCGTGCAGCTCGTCGGCGACCTGGATGACGCCGCCGGCGTTCACCACGTAGTCCGGCGCGTAGAGGATCCCGCGGTCGGCGAGGTCCTTCTCCACGCCCGGATGGGCGAGCTGGTTGTTGGCGGCGCCGCAGACCACCGCGGCGGTCAGCACGGGCACGCTGACGTCGTTCAGTGCCCCGCCCAGCGCGCACGGGGCGTAGATGTCCAGGCCCTCCACGCGGATCAGCGCGTTCGTGTCGGCGACCGCGCTCACGCCCGCCGGGTGCGCGTCGAGGATGTGCCGTACGGCGTCCTCGCGCACGTCCGTGACCACGACCTCGGCGCCCTCGTCCAGCAGGTGGGTCACCAGGTGACGGCCGACCTTGCCGACGCCCGCGATGCCCACCCTGCGGCCACGCAGCGACGGGTCGCCCCACAGGTGCTGGGCGGACGCCCGCATGCCCTGGTAGACACCGAACGCGGTCAGCACCGAGGAGTCGCCGGCGCCGCCGTTCTCCGGGGAGCGCCCGGTCGTCCAGCGGCACTCGCGCGCCACCACGTCCATGTCGGCGACGTACGTGCCGACATCGCACGCGGTGACGTACCGCCCGCCGAGAGAGGCGACGAACCGGCCGTAGGCCCGCAGCAGCTCCTCGGTCTTGACCCGCTCCGGGTCGCCGATGATCACGGCCTTGCCGCCGCCGTGGTCGAGACCGGCCATGGCGTTCTTGTACGACATGCCGCGCGCGAGGTTGAGCGCGTCGGCGACGGCCTCCGCCTCGGTGGCGTACGGATAGAACCGTGTGCCGCCGAGCGCGGGACCCAGCGCGGTGGAGTGGATGGCGATGACGGCCTTCAGGCCGCTGGCACGGTCCTGGCAGAGCACGACTTGCTCATGACCGCCCTGGTCCGAGTGGAACAGGGTGTGCAGTGCATCAGCAGGTGCGCCGGTTACGTCGGTCACTGTGGTGACTCCTGGAAAGTAGCGGCGGTCGGAGAGCAGCTCCCCTGGGGTGGTGGGCGCTGCTGTGAGGACGAGATTAGAGCCTGCCCGCCCACCTGCGCCGCGCACCGCCGGGGATCTTCCCCTGGCAGAGTACGGACGTGCGACGATTTGGAGGGATTTCCCGCACGTCCCGGGCGGGTCCCGCAGGTTTTCCCGGTGATGGGCAGGGGAGGGAGCAGGCGTGCCCAAGGTGTCCTCGGTGATCGTCCCCTACACGACGTACCTGCGCGTGTACGAGCCGCTGGCCGCCTTCCCCGAGCCGGAGCGCGGTCACTGGGCGCGCTACGCCCGCCGCCCCGACCGGCCGTCGTACCAGGACGAACTGCGCCGTTCCCTGGCCGACTTGGTGCCCACCCCGCCGGTGCCGGTGCCGGTGCACGAGAGCAGCGACGCGTTCGTGATCGACGTCGACGGGGTGGTGTGCGTGTGCCCCTGGCGGACCCGGCTGCGCGGCTGGCAGGCCCTGGGCGAGCTGGCCGGGGAACTGCCGAAGCCGGTGCTGGACGCGGTGCTGCCGGAGGTCGTGCGGCAGCAGGCGGCCCGGGACTACGAGCGCTGGCTGAACCGCAACCCCGACGCCCGTCCGTGGATCCGCACCTCGACCTGGCAGGTGCCGCTGCACTGGTTCGTGCTGGTGTCGGACGGGGAACGGCGCTTCGACAAGGGCTCCGGCGAGATCCCGCCGATGCTGCGCTACCGGACGCCCATGGTGCAGGCCCGGCGCCGGGTGGCGCGGGCCCTGCGCGCGCTGCGCGACGCCGTCGACGAGGGGCCGCTCATCGACGGCCTGGTCGACGTGGGGCGCTGGCTGGAGGAGTTCCACCCCCGCTCGCTGGTGGAGCTCGACTACGGCGGGCTGGTGCACCTGCTGCCGGCCGGCGACCTGGAGGGCGACCACTCGGCGGCGGACGTGGCCGAGGGCATCGAGGCGCTGCGGCGGGGCGACGGCGAGGCCGCCGGTGCCGCGTACGCGCGGCTGGTGGAGCGGTGGCGGTCGGTCAGGGACCTGCGGTCGGCGAACTGAGTCCGGGGCCTGGGCCAGGTCCTGGGGCTTGGTTCCTGGGCTCCGGTTCCTGGGCTCGGATTCCTGGGCTCGGATTCCTGGGCTCCGGGAGGCGAACTGGCGTTTGACGCGGCGCCCTTTTTGGGGTTTCGTCCTCGCACCGACTGATGCTCCGGCTGCCTGAGGCGTCGTCAACATGGGACGTAGGACCCGGATCCGGGCCAAAGCGTCAAGCGTGACGGACCGCACTTACACGCCCCTTGCATCCCTTGCCCCTCCTCATGCCAAAATAGGACAAGGAGTCCGGGGAGGGCTCTGTCCGTCCCGCTACGTTCCACGGCGGGCGGAATCTCCGCGTTGCGTGCTTTGGGGGGTCTGGTGACTCCTGATCGCCCTGTGACTGATCGTCACAGCGGCGTGACTGTCCGCTATGGCATGGTCCATCGGCTTCCGTCGGTGATGGACACCTGGAGGGCAATTCCATCGGTTTGGCCGACGGGGCTGGACAGATGGTGTAGTTGTAGTGCCGAGGACAAGCCGTTCGTCCTATAACCGACTCGACTCGCGTCCGCCATTTCGGGCAACGCGGGTCAAGGTGCAGAATTTAGAGGAAAGAACCGAGAAGGTTCGGTTCTCCCGAGGAGGCCGCTCATGACCGCTCGCACCCCTGATGCCGAGCCGCTGCTGACCCCGGCTGAGGTCGCCACCATGTTCCGTGTCGACCCCAAGACGGTCACGCGGTGGGCGAAGGCCGGCAAGCTCACGTCGATCCGTACGCTCGGCGGGCACCGCCGTTATCGCGAGGCTGAGGTCCGCGCACTGCTCGCGGGCATCCCGCAGCAGCGCAGCGAGGCCTGAACAACTGCATGACCGGGCAAATCGGCAGGTCCCCCAACGTGCCGAGGAGCCCGAACCCCAGTTCCAAGCGACGCGGGTCCTGCCCCAACAGGGCCTTCGCCCGGGCTCTTGGGAGCCCTCCCAGCACGTGACAGGGTGCGTCGTCGATCGCGCTGGACCCCGCCGGGTCCAGCGCGATCTTTTTTGTGCGCCCGGCGCCCGGCGGCCGACACGTCTGTGAGCGGGCTTGTCGGAGTCTGGGGAGGGCTGTCGGAACCGCTGTGGGAGACCCCGGGACGGGAGCCGGACGGGGCCGCGGGACGCACATCCCGGAGAGTGCAATTGCACATATTAAATTGACCAGTTGTAGGTCAGGCGTAAATACCGCGCTTTCAGAAACTCATGCAGTGACACCCGTCACACATCGGAGCCCGGCCGCCTCCAGACTACGCACACGAACGGAACCCCACGTTCCACCTTGCCACGCCCGAGCAGCTGCCGGAGTACGCCGAAGGTCACGCGGTGGTAGGCCTTTCGTCCCCCGCCGGCTCCTCCGGCACCTGGACGGGACGCGACGGCGAGTCCATCGCCAGGCGCAGCAGACGAAGGCAGATCGGACAACGCCGGGTCAGATGCCCGTACGACGACGCGGCCGACAGGTGCGCCCGGAGCAGCGCCCGCGTCTCGTGCCTAGCCGATGCCGCCATACGCCACCTCCAGGGGGCCGCGCGGGAACGCGCCCTGGTTTCTGGGTACCGAGCGAATGTGACGCCGTCAAGACCGCACACGGCCCGCACGAGCCTGCAGCGACCCCTGGGCCCGCAGCGACGAAAGCGGCAGCGAAAGAACCCGGATCCACAGCCCAGGGCCCGCTTCCGAGCCCCAACGACAAAGCTGCCCGCCCCCCGGAGAGGGCGGCGGGCAATGGACCAGGGGGCGACGCGAAAGTGCCCGCTTCCCTGACGGGGTGCGGGCACTTCCGCTACTGCGGTCCTGACGGGATTTGCTGTACCCGATCGCGGCTGCGCCGCGGGCGCGGCCTCCACCTCGACAGGGTGGCGGGCAATCGGTCGGGGGGCGAAACGAGCAAGACGAAAGTGCCCGCTTCCCTGACGGGATGCGGGCACTCTCACCACTGCGGTCCTGACGGGATTTGAACCCGCGGCCTCCACCTTGACAGGGTGGCGAGCACTCCAAACTGCTCCACAGGACCAGGTTTCGCAGCACCATCCGTGCGTTGCGCTGCGAGAAGGACTCTACAGGAGGGTGAGCCCCCTGGTCGAACTCACCCAGCGTACCCGCCCGACTACGGCACCGCCGCGTCGATCGCCTTCACGATCCGCTTGTCCGAGACGGGATACGCCGTCCCGAGCGCATGCGCGAAATAGCTGACCCGCAGCTCCTCGATCATCCAGCGGATGTCCAGCACCGAAGCGGGAACCGGGCGGCCCTTCGGCAACTGCTCCAGCAGCCACGCGTACTCGTCCTGCATCTCCCGCACCTTCTCCATACGCGTGGTGTCCCGCTGCACGTTGGTCGGCATCTGCTGCAACCGCCGGTCGGCGGCCACCAGGTACCGCATCAGGTCCGGCAGCCGCCGAAGCCCCGCCGCCGTCACGAAACCGGGCCTCACCAAGGCGTCCAACTGCCCCCGCACGTCCTGGAGGTTTGCCAGCAGCGCGGGGCTCCGAACGCCCTTCAGACGGCGCTCACAGGCCTGCCAGGCGGCAAGGACCTGCTGCACCTGCCCGACCGTGCGGACCGTCGTGTCGACGATCTCCGCCCGCACCTTGTCGAACAGCTTCCGGTACGACTCCTCGTCCCACACCGGACCACCGAAGTCCGCGATCAGCCTGTCGGCCGCCGCCATCGCACAGTCGTCGAACAAAGCCTGCACCGAACCATGCGGATTGGCGGACAGCGCCAGCTTCTGCGCGTTCGTCAGGCGATCGCTCGCGAATTTGGCCGCGTTCACCGGGATGTTGCGCAGGATCAGCCGACGCGTCCCCCGCCACATCGCCTCCGCCTGCTCGGCCTCCGTGTCGAACAGACGCACCGACACCGTGTCACCGTCGTCCACCAGCGCCGGATACGCCTTCACCGGCTGGCCGGCCCGCCGGGTCTCGAAGACGCGGTCGAGCGTGCCGATCGTCCAGTCCGTCAGACCCTGACGCTCCAGCGACTCCCCGCCCCGCCGCTCGGCCGTAGCCGCCGCTGCCTGGGACAGCGCCTTGCGCGCCCTCGGCTTCAGCCGCAGCCGCAAAGCCTCCAGATCCTTGTCCTCCGCCAGCTTGCGGCGCCGCTCGTCGACGATACGGAACGTGACACGCAGATGGTCCGGCACCCTCGACCAGTCGAAGTCCTCCGCCTCGAACGGCACCCCGACCATCCGCCGCAGCTCACGCGCCATCGTCACCGTCAACGGCTCCTGAAGAGGAACCGCCCGCTCCAGGAACGCCTTCGCATAGTTCGGCGCCGGGACATAGTGACGGCGGACCGGCTTCGGCAGCGAACGGATCAGCTCCGTCACCAACTCCTCCCGCAACCCCGGGATCTGCCAGTCGAAACCCTCGTCCGCGACCTGGTTCAGAACCTGCAACGGGATGTGCACCGTCACACCGTCCGCGTCCGCGCCCGGCTCGAACTGGTACGTCACCCGGAACTTCAGATCACCCTGCCGCCAGGAGTCCGGATAGTCGGCCTTCGTCACCGCCTCCGCCGACTCCCGGATGAGCATCTCCCGCTCGAAGTCGAGGAAGTCCGGCTGCTCCTGCCGCTTGCGCTTCCACCACGAGTCGAAATGCGCACCCGACACCACGTGTTCGGGCACCCGCTGCTCATAGAAGTCGAACAGCGTCTCGTCGTCGACCACGATGTCCCGGCGCCGCGCCCGGTGCTCCAGCTCCTCCACCTCGCTCAGCAGCCGGCGGTTGTCGGCGAAGAACTTGTGATGGGTGCGCCAGTCGCCCTCCACGAGCGCGTTGCGGATGAACAGCTCCCGCGACACCTCCGGGTCGATACGGCCGTAATTCACCTTCCGCTGGGCGACGATCGGCACGCCGTACAGCGTCACCTTCTCGTACGCCATCACCGCCGCCTGGTCCTTCTCCCAGTGCGGCTCGCTGTACGTCCGCTTCAGCAGATGCCCGGCGAGCGGCTCCACCCACTCCGGCTCGATCCTGGCGTTCACCCGCGCCCACAGCCGGGACGTCTCCACCAGCTCCGCGGACATCACGAAACGCGGCTGCTTCCGGAACAGCGCCGAACCCGGGAAGATCGCGAACTTCGCGTTCCGCGCCCCCAGATACTCGTTCTTGTTGCCGTCCTTCACATCCTTCATCCCGATGTGGGACAGCAGCCCGGCCAGGAGCGAGACGTGGACGCGGTCCGCGGGGGCGTCCTCCTCGTTGAGGTGGATGCCCATCTGCTTCGCCACCGTGCGCAGCTGGGTGTAGATGTCCTGCCACTCGCGGATGCGCAGGAAGTTCAGGTACTCCTGCTTGCACATCCGCCGGAAGGAACTGGACCCCCGCTCCTTCTGCTGCTCGCGCAGATACCGCCACAGGTTGAGGTAGGCGAGGAAGTCGCTGCTCTCGTCCTTGAAACGGGCGTGCTGCTGATCGGCCTGCGTCTGCTTGTCGGCGGGACGCTCACGCGGGTCCTGGATGGACAGCGCGGCCGCTATCACCATCACCTCACGGACACAGCCGTTGCGGTCCGCCTCCAGCACCATGCGGGCCAGCCGCGGATCGACCGGCAGCTGCGCCAGCTTCCGGCCCGTCTGCGTCAGCCGCTTGCGCGGATCCTTCTGCGCCGGATCCAGCGCGCCCAGCTCCTGCAGCAACTGCACACCGTCACGGATGTTCCGGTGATCCGGCGGATCGATGAACGGGAACTTCTCGATCTCACCCAGACCCGCCGCGGTCATCTGCAGGATGACGGAAGCCAGGTTCGTCCGCAGGATCTCCGCGTCCGTGAACTCCGGCCGGGCGAGGAAATCCTCCTCGCTGTACAGCCGGATGCAGACACCGTCACTCGTACGACCACAACGGCCCTTGCGCTGATTGGCGCTCGCCTGCGAGACCGGCTCGATCGGCAGCCGCTGCACCTTGGTGCGGTGACTGTAACGGCTGATACGGGCGAAACCAGGATCGATCACGTACTTGATCCCGGGAACGGTCAGCGACGTCTCGGCGACATTCGTCGCCAGCACGATCCGGCGCCCCGTGTGCGGCTGGAACACCCGGTGCTGCTCGGCGTGCGACAACCGGGCGTACAGCGGCAGGATCTCCGTGAACCGATACTTCTTCTTCTCCAGCGCGTCCGCCGTGTCACGGATCTCCCGCTCACCGGACAGGAAGACCAGGATGTCGCCCGGCCCCTCGCCCATCAGCTCCTCGACCGCGTCCGTGATCGCGGTGATCTGATCCCGGTCGGAGTCGTCGCCGTCCTCCTCCAGCAGCGGCCGGTACCGCACCTCCACCGGATACGTCCGCCCACTGACCTCCACGATCGGCGCGTCACCGAAATGCCGCGAAAAACGCTCCGGATCGATCGTCGCGGAGGTGATGACGACCTTCAGATCCGGCCGGCGCGGCAGCAACTGCGCCAGATACCCCAGCAGGAAGTCGATGTTCAGAGACCGCTCATGGGCCTCGTCGATGATGATCGTGTCGTAGGCGCGCAGCTCCCGGTCCGTCTGGATCTCGGCGAGCAGGATGCCGTCCGTCATCAGCTTGATGAAGGTGGCCTCCGGATTCACCTGGTCGGTGAACCGCACCTTCCAGCCCACCGACTCCCCCAACGGGGTGTCCAGCTCCTCCGCGACCCGCTCCGCGACCGTACGGGCGGCGATACGGCGCGGCTGGGTGTGCCCGATCATGCCGCGCACCCCCCGCCCGAGCTCCAGACAGATCTTCGGGATCTGCGTCGTCTTCCCGGAGCCTGTCTCACCCGCCACGATCACCACCTGGTGATCGCGGATCGCCTCCGCGATGCCGTCCTTCTTCTGACTGACCGGCAACTGCTCGGGATACGTGACGGCGGGCACGCGGGCACGCCGCTCACCGATCCGCTCCTCGGCCTTGCCGATCTCCTCCTCGATCTCGGCGAGCACAGCGGCCCGGGCCTCCGGCTTACGGATCTTGCGCGCGCCCTCGAGCCGGCGCCCGAGCCGGTGCGCGTCACGCAGGGACAACTCGGTCAGCCGGGAGGCGAGCACGCCGAGGACCGGTGCGGCGGGGGCAGGGTGCGTAGACATACGCGTTCCAGGATCTCATCCCCAAGAAATTCCTGGCGAGCGATTTGCCCCCGACGCCCCACACGGCCCGCCACCACAGTCCCGGACGCACGTTCGAGCACCCGCTCATCCAGGCGAAACAGCGACAAAAACCCCGATCGAACAGCCATCACGACCTAGGTTCCCTGTTCGTGAAACTGGTGCTGCGGATCAAACTGCTCCCGACGCCCCCACAGGCATCGGCCCTCGAAGCGACCCTCCGCGCCTGCAACCAAGCCGCCAACCACGTCTCCGCCATCGCCCACGCCGACCGCACCACCGACATCCGAGCCCTCCGAGCCCGGACCTACACCCACCTCAAGGACAACTGGAACCTCGGCGCCCAAGCCGCCCAGCACGTCATCAAGAAGACCCGCGACGCATACACGTCCCTCAAGAGCAACCTCAAAGCCGGCAACCTCGGCAAGCCAGGCACCCGGGGGCACAAGGCAGCCACCGGAAAACCCCTCACCTTCCGCACCCACGCCGCCCAGCCCTACGACGACCGCATGCTCTCCTGGCAGACGGAACGACGCACCGTCTCCATCTGGACCACCGCAGGCCGCGTCAAACACCTCCCCTACACCGGCAGCGAAGAACACCTCCGACTGCTCGACCAGTACCGCCGAGGCGAATCCGACCTGCTGACCCACAACGGCCAGTGGTACCTCATGGCCACCCTCGACATCCCCGACCCCCCCACAGAACCCCGCCCCGCACGGATTCATCGGCGTCGACCTCGGCATCGCCGACATCGCCACCACCTCCACAGGACACCGGCACAGCGGCAGACGACTCAACCGCACCCGCGCCAACGACCGGAAGCTGCGCACCGAACTCCAGAAGAAGGGCACACGGTCCGCGAAACGACGGGCCAAACGCCACGCGGGCAGAGAAGCCAGACGAACCCGCGACATCAACCACAAGATCAGCAAGCACATCGTGGCGGAGGCTCAACGCACCGGCCGCGGCATCGCCCTCGAAGATCTGAAGGGCATCCGCGAACGGGCACGGCTGAAAAAGCCCCAACGCGTCACGATCAACTCCTGGGCCTTCCACCAGCTCGGCGCCTTCATCGCCTACAAGGCGCGCCGGGCCGGAGTCCCCCTGGTCCACGTGAACCCCGCGTACACCAGCCAGGAGTGCTCGCGCTGTCACCACATCGACCGGCGCAACCGGCCCAGCCAGGCCGTGTTCGTTCGTCTGCAGGTCCTGCGGCTTCGTTGAGCACGCGGACCTCAATGCGTCCCACGTCATCAGCCGGCGCGGCTGGTGGGTGTGGGTCTGCGGGGCCGAGTCACAGGTCCCTGCCCTCACGCTGATCGTGTAGGGCTGGATGCGCCGTTCCCGCCGAAGCCATCGGCGGCAACGAGCTGCAAGCCGGGGAGCACGGCTCTCGGGCAGCGGACGCGATCGCTCGTACGAGTGATCCAGTGATCCAGCAGAACAGGCAGCCACAGACAACAAGGCCCTGATCCGAAGATCAGGGCCTTTGCTGTGGCTGGGGCCGGGGTCGAACCGGCGACCTTCCGCTTTTCAGGCGGACGCTCGTACCAACTGAGCTACCCAGCCGCAAGGTTTCACGTGAAACCTCAGCGGTCCTGACGGGATTTGAACCCGCGGCCTCCACCTTGACAGGGTGGCGAGCACTCCAAACTGCTCCACAGGACCAAGCTTCGTGTACGACAGTGTCGCACACCGTACTGCGTGCCCCCAACGGGATTCGAACCCGTGCTACCGCCTTGAAAGGGCGGCGTCCTAGGCCGCTAGACGATGAGGGCTATCGGCCCGCCTGGGCGCTTCTCAGCGCGTCGGGGACGTGAGAAGCATATGGGATGGCGGGAGGTATCGCCAAAACGGTTTAAGGGGTGGAGGCGGAAGGGGCGGGAGAGGAGGGAGTGGCGCCCGGTTTGTTCTCGTCCGGGAGGTGGCGGGCGACCTCGGCCGTGGTCTCGCCCAGGCCGCCGAGTTTTATCGAGTCCCAGGCCTGGAGCCGGCGGGTGTCCCGGTCGAAGTAGAGGACGGACGCCTCGATCGGCGCGGGGTACTGGCGTTCCAGTGCGCGCAGGCCGCTGCCGCCGGTGGAGCCCTCCATGCGCAGGCGGGTGCCGTAGCGCATGACCTCGTCGCCCTCGTGGTGCAGGTGTCCGCACAGGACCAGCGGCACCGTGCCGTCCGTCTCGCGTGCCGCCGACGGTTCGTGGGCGAGGGCGATGTCGACGGGGGTGCCCGCGTTGGTCTGGTCGCGCAGGGCGGCGGCGAGGCGGGCGCCCGCGAGTTCCTCCGAGGCGTCGGCTCCTGGTGCCTTCGAGCGGTCGGGGGTGAACTGCGGGTCGCCGATGCCGGCGAAGCGCAGTCCGGCGATCGTCTGTGCCCGGCCGTCGTCGAGGACGTGGACGTTGCCCATGCGGGAGAGGTAGCGCTGGGTGGCGGCGGAGTCGTGGTTGCCCCTGACCCAGACGTACGGGGCGCCCAGGTCCTTGATGGGGTCGAGGAAGCCGTTCTCGGCGGCCGTGCCGTGGTCCATGGTGTCGCCGGTGTCCACGATGACGTCGACCTTGTACTGGTCCACCAGCGAGGCGATGATCTTCCAGCTCGCCGGGTTGAGGTGGATGTCGGACACGTGCAGGACGCGGACGGTGCTGGGGTCCGGCTGGTAGGCGGGGAGCGTGGAGGTGACGTCGTAGAGCTTGGTCACGTTGGTGACGAGGCGGGCGAGCTCTTTCTGGTAGACGTCGAACTCGGTGACGATGCTGCGGGCGTTGCCGACCAGGGACGGGGCCGAGGAGAGCAGGCCGGAGTACTTGGGTTCGAGGACGGATTCGGGGTTCCAGGTGGCGTACGCGGATGCCCCGGAGGCGCCGAGGAGTGCGAGGGCGAGGCCGCCGGCGGCGAGGGCGCGGCGGGGGCGGCGGTAGACGGCGAGGCCGAGGGCGGTGGCGCCGGAGACGACGGCGACGCAGGAGCGCAGGGCGAGGTCGCGGGTGCCGTCCTCGATGTCGTGGGCGACTTCGTCCTGGAGGCCGGAGAGGCGTTCGGGGTGGTCGACGAGGGCTTGGGAGCGGACCGGGTCGAGTTGGTCGACGTTGACGTCGAGGCGGACGGGTGCGTGGTGGCTGTTGAGTTGGAGGGCGCCGAGCGGTGAGATGTTGATCTTCGTTCCGCCGGTGAGGGAGGGGCGCAGGGTCATGGTGGTGTCCATGGGGCCTACGGGGACGCGGACGTTGCCGACTATGAGCAGGCCGAGCCAGGCGCCGAGCAGGACGACGGTGATGAGGCCGAGGGCGCGGGTCCAGGGGCGGGGTCGCGCGGGCAGTTCCATGGTGGGGTGCGGTCGGTGTGTGCGGTGGCGGCGGGTGAGGGGGCGCGGGGTCCTGCGGATCCGGTTCACGACGGTCGCGGCGATGGCGGGGACGGCGGGGACGCGGGCCATTGGTCGCGTATGCCCAGGTGTGCGGCTGGATATGCGGTGGTGCGCATGGCTCTCGTTGCGGTGGGTCGTGGCTGACAATGGGCGTGTGCTGGAGATGACACGCGAGGAGTTCGAGGAACTGGTCGCCGAGGCGCTCGACCGGATTCCGCCGGAGTTGACGCGGTTGATGGACAACGTGGCGGTGTTCGTCGAGGACGAGCCTCCGGTGGATGATCCCGATTTGCTCGGGTTGTACGAGGGTACCCCGCTGACGGATCGGGGCGAATGGTATGCGGGGGTGCTGCCGGATCGGATCACGGTGTACCGGGGGCCCACGTTGCGGATGTGCGAGACCCGGGAGGACGTGGTGGCCGAGACGGAGGTGACGGTGGTGCATGAGATCGCGCACCATTTCGGCATCGACGACGCTCGGCTGCACGCGCTGGGTTACGGGTAGGCCGTCGTCGGCGCGTTGCGCGTGTCCTCTTGTGGGCGGCGGGAGTTGGGCAGGTTGACTTCGTCCCTCTCGGAGGTGGCTGCCCGTGCGCCCCTTGTACGTGTCCGTCCGTCTGGCCGCTGCGGTCGTGGCTGTCGCCGCGGCTGCCAGCTGCATGAGTGTGGGTGACGACGGGGGCGGGGGTGTCAGGCCGTCGCGTTCCGTCGGGGAGCGGGGTGGTGCCGCGCCGGACGGGGGGACGGCGATGTCCGGGGGCGGGGCCGGGGTCGGGGCTGCGGTGGGTGGCAGGCACGGGAAGGGCCGGGGGAAGGGGAAGGGCGGGCGGAAGAAGGGGGAGGGGCGGGGGTCCGCCTCCGCTGCCGCTTCGCCGTCGGCGTGGGCTGGTGAGTCGGTGCGTCCGGGTGGGCCGGGGGTGAGTTCCGGGCCGGGGGTCCCGGGGTCGACCGGGGGGCAGCAGCCGACGCCGACGCGGTCCGATGTGACGGAGCCCACGCCGACTCAGGAGCCGTCGTCGTCGGCGCCGGAGCCGCCGCCGTCGGCCGAGCCGTCGTCGTCGGCGCACGAGCAGGGGCCGCAATTGGCGGGGCGGGAGCCGGTGCCGGTACCGGCGGCGGGGGCGCCGGTGTAGGGGCGGGAGGCGCTTGTACGGGGGCGGTGTGCCGGTGCGGGGGGTGGGGTGTGACGTACGTCCCGGGGGCTCGGTTTGCCTTGGGGGGCGGTGGGTGCGTATGGTGGTAGATCGTTTGATCCCATTTGCCCGGCGCCAACGCAGAGCGCGCCGTGTGGCGCGTACTCTCCCTTGCCGTGGCTGACCGCACAGAGGCGGTCGTATTGCGAATCACGGAGTTGACGGGCGCGTGCCGACGAGACTCCGGAAGGTTTCGCATACGCATGTCCATTTCCAGTGCTGATCACGTCGTCGTGTCCGAGAACGTCGTCGTGTCCGAGAACGTCGTCGTGTCCGAGAACGACGAGGCGACCGACGCCCCCGAGGTCACTTTCGCCGACCTCGGTCTGCCCGAGGGCGTCGTGCGCAAGCTGGCGCAGAACGGCGTGACCACTCCCTTCCCGATCCAGGCCGCGACCATCCCGGACGCCCTGGCCGGCAAGGACATCCTGGGCCGGGGCCGCACCGGTTCCGGCAAGACCCTGTCCTTCGGTCTGCCGACGCTGGCCGCGCTGGCCGGCGGCCGCACCGAGAAGCACAAGCCGCGCGCCGTCATCCTCACGCCGACGCGTGAGCTGGCCATGCAGGTGGCGGACGCGCTGCAGCCGTACGGCGACGTTCTCGGGCTGAAGATGAAGGTCGTCTGCGGCGGCACGTCGATGGGCAACCAGATCTACGCCCTGGAGCGCGGCGTCGACGTCCTCGTCGCCACGCCGGGCCGGCTGCGCGACATCATCGGCCGTGGTGCCTGCTCCCTGGAGGACGTGCGGATCGCCGTCCTGGACGAGGCCGACCAGATGTCCGACCTGGGCTTCCTGCCGGAGGTCACGGAGCTGCTCGACCAGGTGCCGGCCGGCGGCCAGCGGATGCTGTTCTCCGCGACCATGGAGAACGAGATCAAGACGCTCGTCGACCGTTACCTGAAGGACCCGGTCTCGCACGAGGTCGACGCGGCGCAGGGCGCGGTGACGACCATGTCGCACCACATCCTGATCGTGAAGCCCAAGGACAAGGCGCCGGTCACCTCGGCGATCGCCTCCCGCAAGGGCCGCACGATCATCTTCGTGCGTACCCAGCTGGGCGCCGACCGTGTCGCCGAGCAGCTGCGCGACGCGGGTGTGAAGGCGGACGCGCTGCACGGCGGCATGACGCAGGGCGCCCGGACCCGGACGCTGGCCGACTTCAAGGACGGGTACGTCAACGTCCTGGTCGCCACCGATGTCGCCGCCCGCGGCATCCACGTCGACGGCATCGACCTGGTGCTGAACGTGGACCCGGCCGGTGACCACAAGGACTACCTGCACCGCGCCGGCCGTACGGCCCGTGCGGGCCGCACCGGCACGGTGGTGTCGCTGTCGCTGCCGCACCAGCGTCGTCAGATCTTCCGGCTGATGGAGGACGCGGGTGTCGACGCCTCGCGTCACATCATCAACTCGGGTACGGCCTTCGAGCCGGAGGTAGCCGAGATCACCGGCGCCCGGTCGATGACGGAGGTTCAGGCGGAGTCCGCGGGCAACGCCGCTCAGCAGGCCGAGCGTGAGGTCGCGCAGCTGACCAAGCAGCTGGAGCGGGCGCAGCGGCGTGCGGCGGAGCTGCGGGAGGAGGCGGACCGGCTGATCGCGCGGGCCGCCCGTGAGCGGGGCGAGGACCCGGAGGCGGCGCTGGCCGAGGCGCAGGCGGCCGCGGTGGCGGAGGCCGTCGAGGTGTCGGTGCCGGAGCAGCCGGCCGCGCGGGACGTGGACGCCGCCGAGCGCGAGGAGCGTTCGGAGGGTTCGTCGTCGTACGAGCGGCGTGAGCGCCGGGACGACCGGGGCGACCGGGGCGGGCGTTCGTTCGAGCGGCGTGACGACCGGGGTGACCGTGGCGGGTTCCGCCGGGACGAGCGGCGCGACGACCGTGGTGGGCGTTCGTTCGAGCGGCGTGACGATCGTGGCGGGTTCCGTCGGGACGAGCGGCGTGACGACCGGGGTGACCGTGGTGGATTCCGTCGTGACGACCGTGACGACCGTGGTGGTTTCCGTCGTGACGACCGGGACGACCGTGGTGGGCGTTCGTTCGAGCGGCGTGACGACCGTGGCGGGTTCCGTCGTGACGAGCGGCGTGACGACCGGGGTGACCGTGGCGGGTTCCGCCGGGACGAGCGGCGTGACGACCGTGGCGGGCGGTCCTTCGAGCGGCGTGACGACCGTGGCGGGTTCCGCCGGGAGGAGCGTTCGGGTGGGCGTTCGTTCGAGCGGCGTGACGAGCGGGGCGGGCACCGCGGCAGTGACCGTCCGTTCAACCGCGACCGCCGTGACGACCGTCCCGGTTTCCGTGCGGGCGGGCACGAGCGCCCGTTCGGCCGCCGTGACGACCACCGTGGGGCCGACCACCGTGGGGCCGGTTCCTTCGGTCGTCGTGACGACAAGCCGCGCTGGAAGCGCAACGGCTGATCCGTCGGCCGGACCCGTCGGCTGACGCGGGGTGATTCTGGAGGGGCCCGTACGACTTCGTGTCGTGCGGGCCTCTTCGTCTTTCGCGTACGCGGCGACGGCGAGGGGCATTTTTTGGCCATGTTGTGACGCATGTCACGCCTCCGGCGCGGGAATCGCTGGGGACATGACAGATGACGCCATCGCGACTGGGCTGTCGGACGAAGAACGGCTTGCCCAGCTCGGCTACACGCAGGTCCTTGCCCGCCGCATGTCGGCGTTCTCCAACTACGCGGTCTCCTTCACGATCATCTCGGTCCTGTCGGGCTGCCTGACGCTGTACCTGTTCGGCATGAACACCGGCGGCCCCGCCGTGATCACCTGGGGCTGGGTCGCGGTGGGCCTGATGACGCTGTTCGTCGGTCTGGCCATGGCCGAGATCTGTTCGGCCTACCCGACGTCGGCCGGCCTGTACTTCTGGGCGCACCGGCTCGCTCCGCCGCGCACGGCGGCCGCCTGGGCGTGGTTCACGGGCTGGTTCAACGTGCTGGGCCAGGTCGCCGTGACCGCGGGCATCGACTTCGGCGCCGCGTCCTTCCTGGGCGCCTATCTGAACCTGCAGTTCGGCTTCGAGGTCACGCCCGGCCGGACGGTCCTGCTGTTCGCGGCGATCCTGCTGCTGCACGGCCTGCTGAACACGTTCGGGGTGCGGATCGTCGCCCTCCTCAACAGCGTCAGCGTGTGGTGGCACGTGCTGGGTGTGGCGGTGATCGTCGGCGCGCTGGCCTTCGTCCCGGACAGGCACCAGTCGGCGTCCTTCGTGTTCGGCGAGTTCGTGAACAACACGGGCTGGGGCAGCGGCGTGTACGTCGTCCTGCTCGGTCTGCTGATGGCGCAGTACACGTTCACCGGGTACGACGCCTCGGCCCACATGACGGAGGAGACGCACGACGCGTCCACGGCCGGACCGAAGGGGATCGTCCGCTCGATCTGGACGTCCTGGATCGCGGGCTTCGTGCTCCTGCTGGGCTTCACCTTCGCCATCCAGTCCTACGACAGGCAACTCGCGTCGCCGACCGGGGCGCCGCCGGCCCAGATCCTGCTCGACGCGCTGGGCGCGACGGCCGGGAAGCTGCTGCTGCTGGTGGTGATCGGCGCGCAGCTGTTCTGCGGGATGGCGTCGGTGACGGCCAACAGCCGCATGATCTACGCCTTCTCGCGGGACGGGGCGCTGCCCTTCTCGCACGTCTGGCACACGGTCAGCCCGCGCACGCGCACCCCGGTGGCGGCGGTGTGGCTGGCGGCGGCCGGGGCGCTGGTCCTCGGTCTGCCGTACCTGATCAACGTGACGGCGTACGCGGCGGTGACGTCGATCGCCGTGATCGGCCTGTACATCGCCTACGTCATTCCGACGCTGCTGCGGGTGCGCAAGGGCGCGGACTTCGAGCGGGGGCCGTGGCACCTGGGCCGCTGGTCGCAGTTGGTGGGTGTGGTGGCGGTGGCGTGGGTCGGCGTGATCACGGTGCTGTTCATGCTGCCGCAGGTGTCCCCGGTCACCACGGAGACGTTCAACTACGCTCCCGTGGCCGTGCTGGTGGTGCTCGGCTTTGCCTCGACCTGGTGGCTGGCGTCGGCCCGGCACTGGTTCCTCAACCCGGAACACGCCCGCACCCTCGCCCGTGAGACGGCCCGTGAGGCGGCCCGGGCGGGTGCGGCGGAAAAGGTCGATCCGTAACACTCCCGGCCCCGGCCGCAGTTCCGACGCGGCCGTGTCCGCGATACCCGATCGGAGACACGGCCGCGTCCGGCTATGCTCGGGTAGGCAACATCGCCAGGGCCCTTAGCTCAATTGGCAGAGCAGTGGACTTTTAATCCATTGGTTGTGGGTTCGAGTCCCACAGGGCCTACGGCTGGTAGGCGGGGTATATGACCCCTGACCTGCTGTGCAGCGTCCGGGTCGGCTTCGGCCGGCTCGGACGCTGCTTCGTTTTCGGGCTCCTTGCGTGAGCGACGCGTGAGCGACGCGTGAGCGGGAAGCGCGGCCATGCGGCGGGTTCGTGTGAGACCACCCGCAGCGGATACCCGGCGGGCGTGAGGTACGGCAGTGTGCCTCACGAGTGGGCCGTCTGCCCCGGATGTCTCCATGAGTGCTCGGCAGGCGGTGCGCTCGTGCGTCGAGCCCGTCCGCTGCTGCGGCTCGACGAGGAGGCCGGCGGCGTACGGGGCCGATGGGCGTGTCGAGCTCGGAGTGGCCCTGCTCCATCCGGCCGACCGGGTCGGACAGGCCGTCCACGACTCCTGGGGCCGGCGGAACCACGGGGAGACGGCCGGGCTGCCCGGTCGGTGCGCTCCTCGCGTGCCGGCCCGGTCCCGGGAGAGCGGATCTTCGCCGTCTGCGTCTCGGGCCGCCGGTCCAGGGCGGGCGTAGCCTGGGAGGTGCCGAGTGCATGTCGGGCGCACGGTCACGGCAGCGCCGTTCCCGGCAAGTGACGAACGAGGGCGGCTCCGGGCCGCCCGGACGGGATCGCACGATGGACGACTCCCTCACACCGCCCGCCGGGGGCGCACCACCGCGCGACGCGCACACGTACAGCATGCCGTTGGCACGGCTGAGCCTCACGCCGGAGGCCAGCCACGGACCGCTGGACGGCGCGTGGTGGCCGCGTTGTGACGCCCTGGAACTGGAGCTGCCCGCGCTCGTGGGCTCGCTCGACCCCGGCCGTGGCACGGTCACCCGCGTCACGGTGGGTGCTGCGGCCTGGCCTGACGCGCCACTCACCGTGTCGGCGCCCGACCACGTGATCGAGGTCGTTCTGAGCGACGCCACCGCGGAGGAGCACGCCATCACCCTGGACTGCGGCACCGTGGGGCGCTGGGAGCTGCTGGTCGTCCCGCCCGACGAGCCGGCCGGAACCGCCGCACGCCTGCTGACCGCCGCCGCCGATCCGTGGAACCCGCAGTCGGCTCAGCACACCTTCGCTCGTGTCGAGGACGGCTCCGGTCAGGAGAGCGCGGGGGAGCAGCACGGACCGTGCTGAAGTGATGGGACGGGCAGATGACGGCCGAACCGGGCACGGACCGCTCCGAGAGCTTCGGGGAAGCGCTCCTGGGAGCGCTCCTCGATCGCGCGCATGAGCTGCCGGCCCACCTCATCGGCCCACTCGTCGCCGACGTGATGGAGCGGCTGGGGGGCCGCCGTCCGCAGATCCTGCTGCAGGACTACAGCCAGCTGCTGCTCGTCCCCCTGCCCGGCGAGGGCCTCGCGGACGGGGACCCTCAGGTGATCGACGATTCCGCCGCGGGCGGCTGCTTCCTCGACGCGCTGCCCGTCGAGCTGCCCGGGGAGGACGGTGTACGCGTCCATCTGCCGCTGCTGGACGGCGGCGATCAGGTGGGCGTCATGGCGGTGACGTTGGACGAGGTCGACGACGACGACCGCCGCCTGCTGCGCCGGGTCGCCGGACTGGTGGCTGATCTGCTGGTGACCAAGCACGGCTACTCCGACCTGTTCTTCCGGATGCGCCGCGGTGAGGAGATGAGCGTGGCCGCCGAGATCCAGTGGTCCCTGCTGCCGCCGCTGGCCATGATCATGCCGCGGGTCGCCGTGGCCGGGGTCCTGGAGCCCGCCTACGACGTGGCGGGAGACAGCTTCGACTACGCGCTCAACGGCGACATGCTGCACGTTGCCATGATCGACGCGATGGGGCACGGCCTCGGTGCGGCCACCATGGCCACCGTGGCCATCGGCGCCTACCGCCATGCCCGCCGCCTCGGCATCGGCCTGGCGGAGATCTACGCCTACATGGACGACGCCGTGGCGAAGCAGTTCGGCGCCGACCACTTCGTCACCGCGCAGATGATGCGGCTGGACACGACGACGGGTCGCTTGCAGTGGGTGAACGCCGGTCACCCCGCGCCGATGCTCGTCCGCGACCACCGCGTCACGCACCGGCTGGTCGGGCCGACGACCCTGCCGGTGGGCCTGGGCGGTGCGGAGCCGGAGGTCAGTGAGCTGGGGCTGGAGCGCGGAGATCGCGTCCTGTGCTTCACCGACGGGCTGATCGAGGAGCACACGGCGGGCGGGGAGCAGTTCGGGGAGGAGCAGTTGATCGGCCTGGTGAACGGGCTGGAGCGGACCGGCCGTGGGGTCCGGGCGGTGGCGCGTGCCCTGTCACACACACTCAAGCGGGCGCGCGGCGGACGGACCACGGACGACGCCACGCTGCTCCTGGTGGAGTGGCGCGGCGTCGGCTGACCCCACCGCCGCCTCCGCGGCCCGCCGGGCGGGACGACTCGTCAGCCCGACGGCGTCCGCCCTCGTCCTGTGTCGACGAGGATCTGCCGCGCGGAGCTGACGTTGCCGGCCAGGACAGCCTGGGCCATCGCCGCCCGAGCGTCCTCGGGGGCTGCCTCCGGCGGGATGACCAGCAGCGAGAAGTGGTCCCTGTCGCCCCGGGTGATCAAGATGGTGTCATCGCCCACCGGGAAGGAGTCCACCCGCACCACGTGGTCGTCGACGGCGATCCGGGTGGGGACCCCCGCCCAGGCCGTGGCGTCCAGCCCCACCCGACTCAGGGGGCCGAGGTACTCCGTGAGCGCATCCAGCAGTGCCGGCAACTCCGCACCGATGTCATGGGATCGCGGCCACCACGCCCCGTCGAGAACCCCTTCGCGCGATGCCGTCGTCTGAAGCCGGAGCAGTGCGCACCCAGGTCGTACGGTCTGATGGATGCCACTCGGCAGCTGCTGGGGAGCGGGGGATGTGTCGGAGTCGGTCATGAGGACCACGCCTTCGGGATCCGGCGGACACGGGGTGCGCCGTGCTGCTGACCACGCTACTCCCCTCACTGCGAGTGCCGGTGCCGTCGGGAATCACCGGTCTCGCTGTGATTCTCCGGTGTCGCCGGGAATCGTCGGCCCGCCCGGATACGGTGCCGCGCTGCTCGCCGAGACCGGCGGCAGCGGCGCCGCCGGAAACGCCGCGGGCTCCTGCCGGAGCTGTCGAGGCGGACGACCGCGTGGAAGCCGTCGGTCAGGTGGCGTCCGGGCCGTAGGCGGGCAGCGGCACGGACCACTCCAGGACCGTGCCGGAGGGTTCGCGGCGGCCGACGACGAGGTGTCCGCCGAGTTCCCCGGCGCGGCTGTGCATGTTGGCCAGACCGCTGCGGCGGGTGACGGCGGGGTCGATGCCGCGTCCGTCGTCGGCGACGGTCAGCCGCAGGGTCGCGTCCGACGCATCCACGGTGATCTCCACAGCGGAGGCGACCGCGTGCCGGGCCGTGTTGGACAGCGCTTCACGCAGTACCGCCAGGAGGTGGTCGGCGTGGTGCGCGGACACGTCGGTGTCGAGCAGGCCGGTCATGCGCAGTGCCGGGGTGAAGCCGAGGGCCGCGGCGGCCTCGGCGCTCAGCGCCACGAGCCGGGAGCGCAGGCCGTCGCGGCGGCCTGGCTGGTCCTGGTGCTGCAGCCCGAAGATGGTGGAGCGGATGACCTTGATGGTGTCGTCCAGGTCGTCGACGACCCGCTGGACGCGCTCGGCGGCGTCCGGACGGTCGCCGAGGCGGCCGAGGGCGGCCTGCAGGCTCAGGCCGTCGGCGAACAGCCGTTGGATGACCAGGTCGTGCAGGTCCCGCGCGATGCGGTCGCGTTCCCCCAGAAGAGTGAGCTGTTCGGCGTCCCGGCGGTGCTCGGCGATCTCCAGCGCCAGGGCGGCCTGGTCGGCGAAGGCGCACACCATCTCCACCACCGCCTCGTCGAAGGGGGCGCCGCCGGGTTCGTTGGCCACCTGCAGCACGCCCCGCACCCGCTCGCGGCCGGCGACCGGGACGAAGAAGGCGGGTCCGAGCGGGACGACGGAGGCGCTGCCGCCCGCGATGCGGGAATCGGCGGCCAGGGATGCGCTGCTGACGGTCTGTCCCGTCGCGTAGACCTTCGCCGCCAGGGTGGTGTCGGGCAGCGCCAGGCCCCGCACCCGGCCGGCCGAACGGCCGGCCGCCGCCTCCACGACCAGTTCCTCGCCGTCGCCCACCGGGAGGGCCAGGGTCACCAGGTCCGCGCCGGTCATCTCCCGCACCGTGTCGGCCAGCGACCGCAGGGTCCGTGCGGGGTGCTCGCCGGACAGCAGGGCGCGTGTCAGGTCCGCACCGGCCGCGAGCCGGCGTTCGCGGTGCCGGCTCTCGTCGTAGAGGCGGGCGTTGTCGATGGCCACGCCCGACGCGGCGGCCAGGCTGCGCAGGACCGTTTCGTCGTCGGCGTCGAACGGCCGGCCGTCCCGCTTGCCGGCCAGGTACAGGGTGCCGTAGACCTCGCCACGGACCTGTACGGCGGTGTCGAGGAAGCTGAGGGAACGCGGCTCGCGAATCAGCGGCTCGCGAATCAGCGGGTCGGGCGGCGGGTCGGGCGGCGGGTCGGGGAGGGCCCGGCTCCGGGGGCGGGACCCGGTATGCCGGATCGTCGGCTCCTGGTCGCAGTCGGGGCCGCGTTCGACGGTGACGAACTGCCGTATCCGGCCTTCCTCGCCCAGGACGCCCAGCGCACCGTAGTCGGCGTCCACCAGGTCGGCCGCGGACTGCACGATCCGCCGCAGCAGGTCTTCCAGGTCCAGGTCTCCGCTGATCGCGACGACGGCGTCCAGCAGCGTCTGCATCCGGTCGCGGCCGTCGAGGACCCCCCGGGCGTGCTCTCGCCGCCCGTCCGGCGCCGCCCTGCTGGGCAGCCGCTGGTCAGAGCCCTCACTGTTCGTGCCCGACCGGTCGTTCACGGAGCCGCCTCACCTCCCGAACCGGCATACGTCTCCAGCATGCGCAGACAGCCCCACCGGATCGCAACGGCAACTGCAACGGCACGGCCAGGGACGGACACGGGGGTGGTCCGCATCCATGCACGTCCCCCGATGTGTGGGAGTTACACATGTTATGGGCGGATTGTCCGGGTTCGGGGTGTGGTGCGGGGAGAGCGAGGGGGGAGGGGAGTGCCGGCGGGGTTCTGTCGTAGGTTGGGCGGATGTCCTCGCTTCCGTCGATCCTGTTGCTGTCGGGCAGCCTGCGGGCCGGCTCCGGCAACGAGGCCGTGCTGCGCACCGCGCAGGCCGTCGCCCCGTCCGTGCCGGTGCGCACGGAGCTGTACGAGGGCCTGGCGCGGCTGCCGCACTTCAACCCCGACGACGACCGGGACCCGCTGCCGGCGCCGGTGGCCGGGCTGCGGGTGGCGATCGGCCGGGCGGCCGGGATCCTGGTCTGCACGCCGGAGTACGCCGGCACGCTGCCGGGCTCGTTCAAGAACCTGCTCGACTGGACGGTGGGCGGGACCGAGATCGGCGGCAAGCCGGTCGCCTGGGTCAACGCCGCCGCTCCGGGCCGCGGCGAAGGCGCGCAGGCCACGCTGCGGACGGTGCTGGAGTACACCGGCGCGACCGTCGTGCCGTCCGCCTGCGTGCGGCTGCCCGTCAACCGGCAGGCGATCGGGGCGGACGGGCTGATCGCCGATCCGGAGACGCGGCGGGAGCTGGAGCGGGTCCTCGGACTGTTGGCGGACTCGGCCCGCTGACGGCCGCCGTCCTCAGCCCGCGGTCAGCTCCGCCAGGCTGTCCAACGGCAGCGTGTGCCGTGTCTGGAGCACCTTCGCGCGCAGGTACCGGACGTTGTGGGCGGTGGTGAACACCCCCGTGGGCACGCGGTCGCGGACGTCGATGCCGAGGGTGCGCAACTGCTCCGCCTTGTCCGGGTTGTTGGACAGCAGGTCCAGTTCGCCGATGCCCAGGGCGCGCAGCATCTGGGCGGCCGCCGTGTAGTCGCGGGCGTCCTCGGGCAGGCCGAGCGCCGCGTTCGCCTGGTAGGTGTCCAGGCCGTCGTCCTGGAGCGCGTAGGCGTCGAGCTTGTTGTAGAGGCCGATGCCGCGTCCCTCCTGGCGGAGGTAGAGCAGGACGCCGCCGCGGTCGGCGATGCGCTCGACCGCCTCGCGCAGCTGGGGCCCGCAGTCGCAGCGGGCCGAGCCGAAGACATCGCCGGTCAGGCACTCGGAGTGCAGGCGGACCAGCGGGGGCGTGCCGGGGGCCGGGGTGCCGAGGACGACGGCCACGTGCTCGCGGTCGTCGGCCAGGCCGTGGAAGGTGACCAGGTCGGCGTCGGTGCTGTAGCCGTCGTGGAAACGCAGCGGTACCCGGACGCGGGAGCGCGGCGTGGCGGCGGGGAAGTCGGGGTCGGGCATGCGGTCCTCCGGGGCCGGGGGGGCGTACGGCGCGGATGGGTGCTCTGCTTCCGTGCTTGCAGTCGCACGGGAGGTGCTTCAGATTTGAAGCAGATCCGCTGAGGGGACCCTACTACATGCTTTAAATTTGAATCAACAGGTTTGCGGCGCGGCTCACCGGCAAGCGGCGCGGCTCACCGGCAAGCGGCGCGGCTCACCGGCAAGGGGCGCCGGGGCTCACGAGCAAGGGGAGGAGCGGCGGCGCCACGGGACCTCGTCGGGGGCCGGCCGTGGGGCATCCTGGCCCTCCAGCGCCCGCGCGATCCCCGTGCAGATGTCCTCCAGCTGTCCCACCTGCTCCTCGGTGAGGTGGTCGAACAGGGACGCGCGCACCGTCTCGACGTGGCCGGGGGCCGTGCGTTCCAGCACCGCCATGCCCTCGTCGGTCAGCGCGGCGATGCTGCTCCGCTTGTCCCACCTGCAGTTCTCGCGCCGCAGCAGGCCGTCCTTCTCCAGCCGCGTCACCGCGTACGTCAGACGGCTACGGGTGATCTTCGTCTTCTCGGCGAGGTCGGTCATGCGCAGCCTGCGCTCCGGCGCCTCGGAAAGATTGGTCAGGATGGAGTAGTACAGGTGCGGCATGCCGGCGTCCTGCTGGAGCTGCCGGTCGAGCGCGTCCTCCAGGAGGTGCGTCGCCGCGATGAACGCGCGCCAGGCGCGCTGCTCGTCCGGGGTGAGCCAGCGGGTCGTCATGCCACCAGTGTAAGTTTGTTTCAAACTTGAACCAAGACCGCCCGCCTCCGAGAGTGAGCGCGCTCGATGCCGCATCCCTACGTCCTGCTGTCCGCCGCCGTCTCCCTGGACGGCTACCTCGACGACACCGGCCCCGAGCGGCTTCTGCTCTCCGGCCCGGCGGACTTCGACCGGGTCGACGAGGTACGTGCTTCCGTCGACGCGATCCTGGTCGGTGCCGGGACGATCCGGGCCGACAATCCGCGGCTGCTGGTCAACTCGGAGCGTCGCCGCGCCGGCCGGGTGGCCGCGGGCCGGTCCGCCTACCCGCTCAAGGTCACGGTCAGCGCCTCGGGGGAACTCGATCCGGCGGCGCGGTTCTGGCACACGGGCGGCGAGAAGGTCCTCTACACGACCAACGAGGGCGCCGAACGGGCCCGCGCGCTGGGACTCGCCGCCGACGTCGTCGCGCTGGGCGGCGACGTCGGCTGGCGGCCGCTGCTGCGGCATCTGCACGACGTCCGGGGAGTGCGCCGTCTCATGGTGGAGGGCGGGGGGCTCGTGCACACCCAGCTGCTCCAGCAGGGGCTCGCCGACGAGCTGCAGCTCGTGCTGGCGCCGGTGTTCGTGGGCGACCCCGCCGCGCCGCGGCTGTTCGGCCCGGGGGCGTACCAGGGCGGGCGGCTGCGCCTGCTGGAGACGCGGCGGATCGAGGACGTCGTCCTCATGCGGTACGAGCCGACGGCTCCCGGGGCGGGGGAGGTCGCCGTGGCCGCCGACCGCCACTGGCTCGCCCTCGCGTGCGAGCTGGCGGCGCTGTGCCCGCCGTCGCGGACGGCGTTCAGCGTGGGGGCGGTGGTGGTGGCCGGTGACGGCACCGAGCTGGCCCGGGGGTACTCCCGTGAGGGGGACGATCCTGTGGTGCATGCCGAGGAGGCGGCTCTGGCGAAGCTCGATCCGGACGATCCCCGGCTCGCCGGCGCCACGGTCTACAGCAGCCTCGAGCCGTGCGCCCGGCGTGCGTCCCGGCCCAAGCCGTGCGCGCGGCTGATCCTCGACGCGGGGGTCCGGCGGGTGGTGACGGCTTGGCGGGAGCCCGACACGTTCGTCGAGAGCGCCGACGGCAGTGGGCTGCTGGCGGGGGAGGGGGTCGACGTGGTCGTGCTGCCGGAGTACGCGGAGCGGGCCAAGGCGCCCAATCGGCATCTGGTGGGGTAGCGGGGTGCGTGTGGCGGCGTGGTGCGGGATGCCTGCGGCGGCCTGTCGCGGTTCGGTGGGGGTGCGCGTTGCGCCTGCGGTGCGGACAGAGTCGCCTTCCCGCCGTACGCGGCTGACGGCGGGTACCGCGGAGAAACGCGTGTGCTTGCCGTCCTGCGTATGACGTACACTGGTGACACACCGACGCGGGGTGGAGCAGCTCGGTAGCTCGCTGGGCTCATAACCCAGAGGTCGCAGGTTCAAATCCTGTCCCCGCTACTCAAGGCCGACGGCCGGGATCCTCAGAGGTCCCGGCCGTCGGTGTTTTTGCACGGTCCGTGACTGTGAGTGATGGGGCGGCCGCCCTGCGCAGTGTGATCGGCGGGGTATGTGAGGGGCCAACTCGCCCGTTTTTAGACGGTCATGGGGATGTACGTCCGACCTGGATTCGTTAATGATCAAGCGGAACGGCTTGGAAACGAGCCCCTGCGTCTATTAACGTTCGATAACGCAGCGCGGTCGTCCCAGCCGTCACAAGAGGCGGCTCCGTGCGCACGCGCCGAATCCCGCAAGGGAACCGGGGAACCACCACCCTGGGGTGAATCGCGCGAATGCCGCCGTGGGATCACGGTGGATATACGCGCGTAGGAGACCTTCCTGCTCCGAACCCGTCAGCTAACCCGGTAGGCGAGGAGGAAGGAAAGGAGCACGCCCACGTGGCGTCAAACCGGCCTGCCCCGACAGCCCCGTTCCAGCCGAGTGACACCTTCGGCTACGGCAGCTACCGCACCGACGAGGGCCCGTGGGAGGCATGGAACCCCACGGAGGACTCCGTCCGCCCCGTCCGCGGTCGGCACCGCGTCTCCAAGCAGCGCGGCGGGGGACTCGCCCGCAGCTCCACGGTTCTGGGCGTCGGCGTCATAGCCGCTGTCGGCGCGGGCGGCATGGCCAGCGCCAACACCGGCAAGCCGCCGGTGTCCATCTCCATGCCCGACCTGCCCTCGGTCGGCTCGCTGATCTCCGACGACGAGCCCGAGCCGCAGCGGTCCGCCACTCCGCTCAGCAGCGTCGGCGTGACCTCCGCGGAGAGCACCAAGGACGCCGGCGAGGCGCTGCGCGACCGCATCATGGCGCAGGCCGAGTCGCAGCAGATCCAGGTCGAGAGCAAGACGCAGCAGGCCACCGAGGCCGCCCTCGCCAAGCAGGTCGCCGACGCGGCCGAGCAGGCCGAGAAGGCGGCCGCCGCCAAGGCCGCCGCGGCCAAGGAGAAGGCGGAGGCGGAGGCCAAGAAGAAGGCCGAGGCCGCGCGTCTCGCCGAGCTGGCCAAGCAGTACACGCTGCCGACCTCCTCGTACACGATCACCTCGACCTTCGGCCAGGCCGGCTCCATGTGGTCCTCCGGCCACCACACCGGCCTCGACTTCGCCGCCCCTACCGGCACGCTCATCAAGGCCATCCACAGCGGGACCATCACCGAGGCCGGCTGGGCGGGGGCGTACGGCTACCGCACGATCCTGACCCTGGACGACGGCACCGAGCTGTGGTTCTGCCACCAGTCGTCGATCAGTGTGAGCGTCGGACAGAAGGTCAGCACCGGTGACGTCATCGGGCGCGTGGGCGCCACCGGGAACGTGACCGGCCCGCACCTGCACCTCGAGGTCCACCTGAACGGGCAGGCCGGCGGCATCGACCCGATGGCCTGGCTGCGCGGCAAGGGACTCAACCCCTGATCTCCCCTGATCCCCGGCGGTCCTGACGGCAAACCCCCCGACGTCAGGACTGCCGGTCAGGCGTGCCCGAGAACTCCGGGGACGACGCCGTCGGCCGGTCCAGGGCCTGAAGGGCTAGTGGCGGTACGGGTTGTACGCGGGGTTCGCGGGGTGCCCGTACGCCGGCCAGGGCGGTGTGACGACCGGCACCGGGGGAGCCGTCATCCTGGCCGCGTGGTCCAGTGCCGGCCGCGCGATCTCGCGCCGCCACCACAGCTCGGCCAGCAACTCCCGCTCCCGTACGACGAAGTCGGCGTCCGCGCGTCCGCGCCGTCCCCGGTGCCGCAGGAACGCCAGCGACGTCGCGTACGCCTCGTACTCGGCCACCGTCCGCCTGGCCGGCTTGCCGAAGCGGTGGCGGGCGTAGTCGCGGGCCGTCCGCCGCGCCCGCATGGAGCCGAGCGCGTACGGCTCGGCCGGCGTCAGCCAGCCGGCGAGGACGTACGGCGGCAGTTCCTCGCGCACGGTCCGCAGTTCGCGCTGCCGCGTCCAGATCACCAGCCACGTCAGCAGCCCGAACGCGGGCACCATGAAGGCCGCGTACACCGCGAAGAACCCGAACCCGCCGAACGTCGCCGAGCCGTTCCACAGCGCGTGCATGCCCATGGCGAGCAGCAGCCCGGAGAGCGGGACGAGCACACGCCGGACGTGCTGCCGTTCCGCCGAGAGCGCGGCCACGCCGAACCCGATACCGGTCAGGACGGTGAACAGGGGGTGCGCGAACGGCGACATGATGACGCGGACGAAGAAGGTCGCCGCGGTGACGGAGGCGATGCCGCGGTCACCGGTGAGCTGGTCGGTGCCGAAGGCGGTGCCGAGGTAGAGGATGTTCTCGGTGAACGCGAAGCCGGTGGCGGTGATCCCGGCTATCACCACCCCGTCGACGATTCCCGTGAAGTCCCGTCTGCGGAACAGGAACACCAGCAGCACGGCCGCGGCCTTCGCGGACTCCTCGACGACCGGCGCTATGACCGTCGCGCCGAGCGTGTCCGCGCTCGCCGGGTCCGCGGTCGACGTCGCTATCCATCTGGTCGCGAAGCTGTTGGCGACGATCGCTATCAGCGCCGCCGCGCACGCGCCCCACGCGAAGGCGAACACCAGGTTGCGCCACGGGCCGGGGGCGACCCGGTCGAGCCAGCGGAAGGCGGCCACGAGGAGCGGTACCGGCAGCACGGCGAGGCCCAGCCCGACCAGGAACCCCTCGGTGCCGGTCTGTTCGCGTACCAGGGCGAGGATGACGAGCCCGGAGAGCGCGAGCAGGGTGCTGAGCGCGCCGTAGCGCACCCACCTGCGCTGCCACCAGTGCGCGTGCCTGGCCCCGCCGCCGGCGGGGCCCCCGGCGTACGGCGGATGCGTCGGGTACGGGGGAAAGGTGGCCACGGCATCGACCCTAACGAGGCAGCGCGCCGCCCGCGACGGTGCGGGACGCGTCCGGCGCGCTTCAGGCGCCGGTGGGGGGCTGGGGCTGGTTGTGCTGCTGTACGCGGCGGAACAGCAGGTCGTTCACGACATGTCCCTTGTCCAGTCCCTGTCCCTCGAAACGGGTCAGCGGCCGGAAGCCGGGGCGCGGCGCGAAACCGCCGCCGGGCTGGGTGTTCTCGAACCCCGGATGCGCGGTGAGCACCTCGAGCATCTGCTCGGCGTACGGCTCCCAGTCGGTCGCGCAGTGCACGATGCCGCCCGGTCTGATGCGGGACGCGGCGAGATCCAGGAACTCGGGCTGGATCAGGCGCCGTTTGTGGTGCCGCTTCTTGGGCCAGGGGTCGGGGAAGTAGACGCGCAGGCCGTCGAGGGAGTCCGGGACGAGCATCTCGCGCAGCAGGATGATCGCGTCCCCGTTGCCGACCCGGACGTTGGACAGGCCGGCCTGGTCGGCGAGGTTGAGCAGATTGCCCTGGCCCGGGGTGTGCACGTCGACGGCGAGGATGTTGGTCCCCGGGTCGGCGGCGGCCATCTGCGCCGTGGCCTCGCCCATGCCGAACCCGATCTCCAGCACCACCGGGCCGGTGTTGCCGAACAGCTCGGCGAGGTCGAGCACCCGCTGCCCGTCGATGTCCAGTCCCCACTTGGGCCACAGTCGCTGCAACGCGTCCGCCTGCCCCGCGGTCACCCTGCTGCGCCGGGGCTGGAAACTCCGGATCCGCCGCTCGAAGTGCGACCCGGCGGGATCGGCCTGCGGCCCGTCCGGGAACCGCGGTTCCCCCTTGCCCCGGGCACGCGGGAAGGACGCGCCCGCACCGGGGCCGGGGGCGAGGCGCTCGCCGGCCACGGGGGCGGGGCTGTGGTGCTCGCCGGCCACGGGGGCGGGAGCGGCGGGGCGGGGGGTCTCGGGGGCGTTGCGGGAGTCAGACACAGTGCGGTCGATTTTACGTGCGCGGTTCGGGGTGGTGGGGGCGTGCTTTCGGGCGGGGGTGGTGGGGGCGCGGTTCCGGTCTGGGGCGCGTCGTCGTCCGGTGGTGGTGGGTGGGGGTGCGTCGTCGTCCGGCGGTGGTAGGTGGTAGGTGGTGGGTGACGGGTGCCGGGTGGGGGTGCATGGTCGTCCGGCGGGTAGGTGTGCGGTTCCGGCCGGTGGGTGCGTGGTCGGCCGGGGGCGTCTCTCCCGTTGGCCGGGCTGACCGGCTGTGGTCCTCTGTCGGCTGCCCAGCGGCCGCCGGGGTGTGGGCACGGGCCCGGTCGGCCGGTCGATGGCCGTCCGGTGGTTGCTGCACGCCGGCCTTCCGGTCGGCCGGTGGCGGCGTCCGGGTCCCGGGCCGGGCTCAGTCGCCGCCCAGTGCGGCCAGTGCCCTGCGGGCCACCTCCCGGCCGATCGGCAGGGACGCCGTGGCCGCGGGGGAGGGGGCGTTCAGGACGTGGATCGCGCGCGGGCCCTCGTGGATCAGGAAGTCGTCCACCAGCGTCCCGTCCCGCAGCACCGCCTGCGCCCGCACTCCCGCCGCCGCGGGCACCAGGTCGTCCTCCGTCACCGCCGGCAGCAGTCTGCGCACCGCCGCCGTGAACGCCCGCTTGGACACCGACCGGCGCAGCTCGCCCGCCCCGTAGCGCCAGTGCGCGCGGGCTATCCGCCAGGACCCCGGCCACGCCAGCGTCCCCGCCACCTCCCGCGGGCGTACGACGCCCCAGCCGTAGCCCTCGCGGGCCAGCGCCGGCACCGCGTTCGGTCCGACGTGGACGCCGGAGTCCATCCCGCGGGTGAGGTGCACCCCGAGGAACGGGAACGCCGGATCCGGCACCGGGTACACCAGTCCCCGCACCAGCTCGGGCCGCGCCAGCTCGTAGTACTCCCCGCGGAAGGGCACGATCCGTACGTCCGGGTCGTCCCCGGTGAGCCGCGCCACCTCGTCGCAGTACAGGCCCGCGCAGTTCACCAGCACACGCGCCCGTACGACGTCGCCGGCCCGGGTCCGCACGGCGACGCCCCGCTCCGGGCGCCGGTCGATCCGCTCCACCTGGGCGCCGTAGCGGATCTCCGCGCCCGAGGCGTGGGCCAGCTGCCGGGCCACGCCGACGTAGTCGCACACCCCGGTCGTGCCGACGTGAATGGCCGCCAGGCCCCGCACCTCCGGCTCGTACTCCGCGATCTGCGCCGCACCCAGTTCCCGCACCGGGATGCCGTTCTCCCGGCCGCGCTGGACGAGTGCGTGCAGCCGGGGCAGCTCCGCCCGCTCCGTGGCGACGATCAGCTTTCCGGTGACGGCGTGCGCGATGCCGTACTCGGCGCAGAACTTGACCATCTCGGCGGCGCCCCGCACCGCGTACCGGGCCTTCAGCGACCCGGGTCGGTAGTAGATCCCGCTGTGGATGACGCCGCTGTTGCGCCCCGTCTGGTGCCGGGCCGGGCCGGGCTCCTTCTCCAGCACCGTCACCCGCGTGCCCGGTGCGGCACGCGTGATCGCGAACGCGGTCGACAAGCCGACGATCCCGCCGCCGACGACGAGCACGTCGCAGTCGTAGACCTTTCCGGTCCGCACCTGGCACCACCTCCCGCATCCGATAGTGCACTGCGCCACTGACAGTGCCTTCAAACGTGGTGCCCGGTAACGCGGTGCCTTCGAATACGGTGCCTTCCTATACGGTGCCTCGGACGCGGCGGATCGCGGGGGCCGCTACGCCGGGGCCATCAGCAGGGGCCGGGCCCGCTCCCGCAGCTCCGCCACCCGCGGCTCGTCCCCGTACGGCTCCAGGCGGTGCAGGAGGTCCTTGACGTACTCGGTGGTGCGCGCGGACGAGATGCGTCCGGCGACCTCCACCGCCCGCACGCCCTGCTCGCACGCCGCGTCGAGGTTGCCGGACTCCAGTTCGGCGACCGCCGAGACGACCAGCCGGAGCCCGTGCGAGCGCACGAACTCCTCCGTCGGCTTCGACAGGGCCTGCTCCGTGAAACGGCGCACCTGCCGCGGCGCCTTCAGGTCGCGGTAGCACTCGGCGGCGTCGGCGGCGAACCGGTCGTAGGAGTAGAAGCCGAGCCAGGACGGGTCGTTGTCGCCCTCCCGGGACCGCTCCAGCCAGCCCTCGGCCGCCTTCAGGGCCGCACCGGCGGCCTGCGCGTCGCCCGCGCGGGCGTGCGCGCGTGCCTCGACGAGGCGGAAGAAGCTCATGGTGCGGGCGGTCGCCAGGCCCCGGTTGCGCTCCAGCGCGGCCTGCGCGAGGTCGACGCCCTCGTCGCCGAAGCCGCGGTAGGTCGCCTGCAGGGACATCGACGCCAGGACGTAGCCGCCGAGGGGGACGTCGGCGGCGGCGCGGGCGAGCCGCAGCGCCTGGATGTAGTACCGCTGTGCGGCCTCCTGTTGGCCGGTGTCGAAGGCCATCCAGCCCGCGAGGCGGGTGAGTTCGGCGGACGCCCCGAACAGGGCCCGGCCGACCTCGTCGGAGTACGCGCCGAGCAGCAGGGGCGCCGCCTCCACCCGCAGGCACTCGGGCACCATGGACGAACGCCAGTCGCCGCCTCCGTACTTGGAGTCCCAGCGCCTGGCGTCCTCGGCGGCCTCCCGCAGCTTCCGCACGTCGCTGTGGCCGACTTTCAGTGATGCGCCGGACCCCTCAGCGGAGTTCGCCTCGCGCGCCACCGAACTGTCGGCCGGGGTTATCAGCCACCGCGAGGCGGGTGTCGCGTACGCGCTCACCGCGAACGAGCCGGCCAGTGACTGCCAGATGCCGCCGGAGCCGGCGCGCCGGCCGGCGAGGTCGAGCCGGTACAGCTCGGTCGCCGACTTCACCGCCTGCGCGACGTCCCTGGGGAAGGCGAGGCCCACCTCCGGCGCGGGATCGGCGTCCGCCAGCCCTATCTCGTGGAGGGGCACCGGACGGCCGAGCTTCTGCCCGATGGCGGCCGCTATGAGGTGCGGGGCGGCGCCCTGCGGCACCATCCCCTTGGACACCCAGCGCGCCACCGAGGTCTTGTCGTAGCGAAGAGTCAGCCCGCGTTGAGCGCCAAGGTCGTTGACGCGTCGCGCGAGGCCCGCGTTGCTGATTCCCGCGAGGGCGAGAACGGCGCCGAGTTTTTCGTTCGGCCCGCGTTGCTCCCTGGACATGCGCCACCCCTCGACACAGACGGCTGCCGCGCTGGCATAACCACGCGGCATTCGTAAACCCAGCGTAGTTCGCCGCATCCCAAGCGTTAAGGGGCTTTGTTCCGGATGGCGGGATTGTGGTCCGTACTGAAGTGCGGGCCCGATACGCGCAGTTGCGTCGTGCTCCCGGCCGTGTGGCCGTGCGCCCGTGCGTGCGCTCTTCTGCGGCCGGCGGGGGAGCGCTTGCATGGATCGTGCGTGGGTCGGCCCGCTGTACTGGATCCAGTGGGCTGGGGGACACCGCCGCCTTCATCCCCGCGGGCGGCGGAACGGTCCGGGAGGCGATCTCCGTCTCCCGGACCGCGTGCGCGGTATACGGTGCGCGGAGCCTGTACGGAGCGTGGCCCGCGCCTGTCCGCGTGCCGCCGATTTGGCCGAAAATCGCCCCTGCTCTCCCGGGCGATCACCGCTCCCACCACGGTACTTGAGGGCGCGAAGGGCGTTTTCGGGGCGCGCTACGGGGGCGCATTCGCGTCGCGGATGCCTTGTGCGGCGCGGGTGTCCGCGCCTCCGGCCGGTTCGGCGCGGGTGCGCGCCCGGTGGATCTCGTGCGGCGCCGCCACGCCTCCGGCGCGCCTCCTTCATGGCAGCATGGGGAACCGGTTCGTACGGTGCACTGGTTGTCCACAGCCTGTGGAGGCGTCGATGCGGTGGTTGGTGGGATGGAGCAGCACCGCCGCGGGCACCTCCGGGACCGGTTCCGCGGGGTCCACCGGGCACGACGGCGAGACCGTGCACCCCGTCGGTTCCCAACTCCTGTGGGGCGACCCCGATCCGCTGTGGGCGGTCGGCGACTGGCGCCCCGACGAGGTGCGGGTGGTGAAGGCCGACGCCCGGACCCGGATCGCGGTCCTGGGCACCTGCGGGGCCTCCGACGAGCAGCTGCGGGTGGCCCTGTTCGCCGCCCGCGGCGGCGCGCTGCGCCATCTGACGGCCTGGCCGGGCAGTTACACGGCCGTCCTCCAGGTCGGCCGCAGGATCACCGTCTGCGGCGACCTCGCGGGCGCGCGCCCGGTCTTCCACACCCCGTGGGCGGGCGGCACGGCGTACGCGACGGCCGCGCTGCCGCTGGCCGACCTCACCGAGGCGAACCTCGACTTCGGCCACCTCGCGGCCCTGCTGGCGGCCCCCGACGTGCCGGCCGCGCTGCACGACTCCACGCCCTACGAGGGCGTACGCCGCATCCCGCCGGGACACGCGCTGATCCTGCGCGCCGGGGCGCGCGAGATCGCCGGCTACGAGCCGGTCGCCTCCCTCGCGGTGGCGGCGCCCCCCGCCGACCCCGACAGCGCCCTCGACGCGGTGCGCGACGCCCTGGTGGACGCGGTACGCGCCCGGCTGGCGGCGCCCCGGCACGTGCCCGGCGCCGACATGGACCCCGGACCCGTGCCCGGCATGGGCCCCGCGGAGCGCCGCGCCGCGCGCGGGATGCCGGTCGCCGGGATCGGCGCCGACCTCTCCGGCGGGCCCGCCTCCGGCACCCTGGCCCTGCTCGCCGCCGGGCTGCCCGGCAGGCCCGGCACCCTCCTGGGCCACGGCACGGGCGCGGGCGAGCGCCTGCTGGCGGTCACCTTCAACGACCTGGCCGTCGGCGGCCGGGAGGCCGAACTGGAGCGGGCGGGCACCCTGGCCGCCAATCCCCGCCTGCACCACGTGGTCGTCACCGGCGGCGAGGAGCTGCTGCCGTACGCCGACCTGGACGGTCCCCTGACCGACGAGCCGGGCCCCAGCCTGGTCACCGCGGCCCGCCACCGGGCCCGCCTGGCCGCCGGCAGCGCGGACCACTTCACCGGATACGGCGCGCGCCAGGTCCTGGACGCCCACCCCGCCCGCCTCGCCGACCTCCTCATGGACCGCAAGCGCCGCCACCTCGTCCGCCCGGTCGCCGCTCTCGCCAAGGCGGACGGCTCGGTGCTGGTCCCCGCGCGCGTGTACACCGCGGCGCGCAAGCTCGCGCGGACGTCGTACCGCGCGGGGCTCGACCTGCTCGCCGAGCGCCTGATGCAGCGCCGCTTCGACGAACCCGGAGGCGCCGTCGGGGCGTCGCTCGCCGCGCTGACATGGGCCAGACCGGGACCGGCGGCGCGCTGGCTGACCGGGGAGGCGCTGGCTGAAGTATCGGTTCGCCTGCAGGCCTCCACGAGCCGCTCCGGAGTCGGGCCGGGGCAGCGTCCCGGCGACTACCGCGCGCGTGCGGCCCTGGCACGGCAGGCGGCGGACCTCCGGGTCCTGGAACAGGCCGCCGAGATCCGCTCCCAGCGGCTGCACGCGCCCTTCCTCGACAACCAGGTCGTCCGCGCCTGCCGGGCCCTGCCCGAGGCCCTGCGGGTGCAGCCCGGAGCCCGCGCCGCCATCCTGCGTACGGTCCTGGAGGGCGCCGGCGTCAGCGACCTCCCGCCCGGCTGGGGCGCCCCTTCCCAGGCGCCGGCGGCGGTCGCCGCCCGCACGGGGCTGCGGGTGGCCGCGGACTCCCTGATGTCCCTGTTCGCCACGCCGCTGCTCGCGGAGGCCGGCCTGGTCGAGGCGCGGGTGGTCCGCAAGGCGCTGCGGGCGGCCGCGCAGGGCGAACCCCTGCCGCTGGACGGCCTGGCCGACCTGGTCTCCCTGGAACTGTGGCTCGGCCGCCTCCTCGCCCGCCGCGGCACCTGCTGGACCGGCACCCCGGCCCGCCAGCGGGCGGTGCCCGCGGGCATCAGCCCGCAGCGGGGCGCGCTGGCCTCGGGCGAGCGGGCCGGGAGCATGTAGCAGCGGCGGCATGGCGTGCAGCAGCCGCGTGGCGTGCAGCAGTGGCGTGGCGTGTCGCAGCCGCGTGGCGCGTAGCGGCTGCTGTGGACGGCCCGCGCGGAGGCATACGGCGGCCACGGGACGCCGTCTTCCCGGTGTCCCCTCCGACCCGCTTCCGCTGCGGGCGACGTCGCCTTCGGTAGGCACCTGCCGTGACCGTGACCGGCGCCTGCGCCGCGTCACCGATGCCCGTACCGTCGGTGTCCGCGTCACCGGCGCCCAGTGATCCGCCCGCCCGGCGACGCACCGCGGTGCGTGCGGATCGGCGACGGGGCCCGGGGGCTCGGGGCCGCGGGCTCAGGCCGGGCGCGACCGCAGCCCTTCCAGCAGGATGTCCAGCAGCCGCGCCGAGGCGGCCGCCTGCATCGCCGCGTCCGGCAGCGAGGGAGCCGCCGTCGCGATCACCAGCAGCACGTCCGAGACCGACACGTCCGGCCGCAGCTCACCCGCCGCGCGCGCCCGCTCCACGAGCCGGCCCACGACCTTCAGCAGCTCCGTCGCCCCCGTGTCGTCGTCCGCGGCGGCCGCGGGACCGTCCTCCGCGACCAGCCGCAGCTCACCGGCGCCGGCCTGCGCACGCTGCTGCGGGACCGGAGACTCGTCGAGCACGGCGCTCTCGTCCGCCACGCCCACCCGCAGCACCTGCGGCGGCAGCAGCCGCCCGGCGCCCGAGGCCACCGACGTCCGCAGGAAGCGCGCGAGCGCCGACCACGGCTCGTCCTCCTGGCCGAGCGCCGCCCGGGCCTGGTCCGTCAGCCGGGAGGTCTCCTCCTCGGCTATCCGGCGCACCAGGACGTCCTTGGAGGGGAAGCGCCGGTACACCGTGCCCACGCCCACCCGTGCCCGCCGCGCCACGTCCTCCATCGGCGCGCCGTACCCCAGCTCGCCGAAGACCTCGCGCGCCGCGCGCAGTACGTGTTCGAGATTGCGCTGTGCGTCCACGCGCAGCGGCGTCGTCCGCGCTCTGTCCGCGCGTCCGTTGCCCGCCGCCGCGCTCATCATGCCGCCCGGTGCCAGAGCGGACGCGGCCGACCAGTGCGAGTCCTGAATGCTCATAAGTGATCCCCCGGTAATGACGTCTCCCCCCGGAGACTCTCCCCGCAGCTGAAGGCGGAGCGCGCGGGGAATCCTGGACCACCGGTCCGCCCGTCACGGACTCCGGATCCGAAGAGCGCATCCCCCTACACCCCGTCGTCACGAACATAGTTGAGAGGGAGTCAATTCAGAAGGGGCAGGTTCCGCACGGAGCGCCCACCGATCGGAGCACGGGTCGTGAACGTCCCGATTGGTCCCCCTCGGCGTCCCCGGCGCATGCCCGCTGACCTGGGCGCCTTCGGGGGACTTCGGCGATTCGGCCAACTCCGGGCGGCGTCGGCCCCGCGTCACTGACCCTGTCGGGGCTGTGGACAAACGCACGCGCCGGGTGCGTCATGGGATGGTGAAGGAACGTGCGCGCATTCTCGTTGTCGGCGGCGGCTACGTCGGGATGTACACGGCCCTGCGTCTGCAGGGGAGGCTGAAACGCGAGCTCAGGCGCGGTGACATCGAGATCACGGTGGTCACCCCCGACCCGTACATGACCTACCAGCCGTTCCTCCCCGAGGCGGCCGCCGGGTCCATCTCCCCGCGCCATGTCGTCGTCCCGCTGCGCCGCGTCCTCGACCTGTGCCACGTCGTCGTCGGCGAGGTCCGGTCCATCGACCACGCCAAGCACACCGCGTCCTTCACCACCCTCGCCACGGCGGAGGAGGGAACGGGCCCCACGCAGTTGACGTACGACGAACTGGTCCTCGCGCCCGGGTCGGTCTCCCGCACCCTGCCCATCCCCGGACTCGCCGAGCACGCGATCGGCTTCAAGTCGGTCGAGGAGGCCATCGGCCTGCGCAACCACGTCATCGAACAGCTGGACATCGCCTCCTCCACCCGTGACCCCGCGATCCGCGACGCGGCCCTGACCTTCGTCTTCGTCGGCGGCGGATTCGCCGGCGTCGAGGCGCTCGGCGAACTGGAGGACATGGCCCGCTACACCACGCGCTACTACCACAACGTCGAACCCGGCGACATGAAGTGGATCCTCGTCGAGGCCACCGACCGCGTCCTGCCCGAGGTCGGCCCGGAGATGGGCCGCTACACGGTCTCCGAACTGCGCCGGCGCAACATCGACGTACGCCTCGGCACCCGCCTGGAGTCCTGCGCCGACCGCGTCGCCGTCCTCAGCGACGGATCCCGCTTCCCCACCCGTACGGTGGTGTGGACGGCCGGCGTGAGACCCCACCCGCTGCTCGCCGCCACCGACCTCCCGCGCACCGAACGAGGTCGGCTGAAATGCACCCCTCAGCTCACCATCGAGGGCGCCCCGCACGCGTGGGCCGCCGGAGACGCCGCCGCCGTCCCCGACGTCACCGCCGGAGGACCCGGCAAGGAGACGGCCCCCAACGCCCAGCACGCGCTGCGCCAGGCCAGGCTCCTCGGCGACAACATCGCCCACTCCCTGCGCGGCGAGCCCCTGGAGACGTACGCCCACCGCTACGTCGGCTCGGTCGCCTCACTCGGCTTCCACAAGGGCGTCGCACACGTCTACGGGCGCAGGCTCAAGGGCTACCCCGCGTGGTTCATGCACCGCGTCTACCACCTCAGCAGGGTGCCCACCTTCAACCGGAAGGCCCGCGTGCTGGCCGAATGGACGCTGGCGGGCCTCTTCAAACGAGAGATCGTCTCCCTCGGATCGCTCGAACATCCTCGAGCGGAGTTCGAACTCGCGGCCGGTGGAAAGCCTCCTACCGACCCGACGTCCGACCCGAAGGGGTCGTCCTGACCGGACCCAGGAACTCCTGCGCCCGGGTGGGCGTCTGACGGGTGTCGACCCGGTGGGCGACCCTGCCAGACTGATCCCCGCCGCTCGGGCGAGCATCCGCTCGCCCTTCGAACCCAGAGGCTTTCCACTGTGCTGCTTCCCGGGGACGCCAACCCCCCACCCCCAGGCCGGATCCGGAGCCGGTCCAAGACGCCGAAGACGACGACACGAGGCAAGGATTCGTGAACTTCACGCGCTGGAGCGCCCGGCTCCCCGGAACGCAGCGCCGCGCCGCAGCGCGGACCGACCACGTGATCGCCCGCGAGGGGTCCGTGCCCACGGCCCGCGCCGAACACCTCACCGACGAGCGCCCGCTCGTGCCCGCCGTCGACGAACTCCCCGTCCGTGACGTCCTGGACCGTGTCCCCGCCCTGGTCGCCCTGGTCCACGGCCCCGACCACCGCGTCGCCTACGTCAACGACAGCTATACGGCGGCCTTCGGCGCCCGCCCCCTCGGCGCGCCCGCCCGCGACGCCCTCCCGGAACTCGACGAGCTGGGCCTGCTGCCCCTCCTGGACCAGGTCCTGCGCAGCGGGAAACCCCGCACCCTGAAGTCCCGCAAGGCCCCCGACGGCCGCTCCTACACCTTCACCTGCACCCCGGTGGCGGAGGGCGACGGCCACAGAGGCCCGGGCGGCCCCGGTGTGCTCGTGTTCGCGACCGACGTCACCGACCACGCCGAGGCCGCCGAACGCCTGCGTGCCAGCGAGCGCCGCCAGCGCGAGACGGCGGTCACCCTCCAGTGCTCCCTGCTGCCCCAGGAACTGGAACAGCCCGACGACCTGCGCGTCGCCGCCACCTACCAGCCCGGCGGCACGGAGGCCGCCGTCGGCGGCGACTGGTACGACGTCATCACCCTCGGCGGCGGCCGCACCGCCCTGGTCATCGGCGACGTCATGGGCAGGGGCGTGCGGGCCGCGGCCGTCATGGGCCAGCTGCGCACCGCCGTCCGCGCGTACGCCCGCCTCGACCTGCCCCCGCACGAGGTCCTCCAGCTCCTCGACGGCCTCGCCACCGAGATCGACGCCAACCAGATCGCCACGTGCGTGTACGCCATCCACGACCCGAACGAGGGCCGGCTGGTGTACTCCTCGGCCGGTCACCTGCCGATCCTGGTCCGCGACGAGAACGGTGACGTCTCGCGCGCCGACGAGCCGACCGGGCCGCCCCTGGGCACCGGAGGCTGGGTGCACGCGTCGGGCTCGATCGCGCTGGGTCCCGGTTCCACGGCGGTGCTCTACACCGACGGCCTCGTGGAGCGGCGCGACGAGGACCTGGACGAGGGCATCGCGGCACTGGAACGCGCCCTGGCCGGCGCGACGGGCTCCCCGCAGGTCGTCTGCGACCGCCTGGTCCGCTCGGCGGGCGTCACCGCCGGTCACGACGACGACGTGGCGGTCCTCGTCCTGCAGCACCCCGCGCGCTCGGGCCCGGACAGCGAACTGTTCCGCAACGCCGCCCTGGAACTCCTCGGCGGGGTGGAAGCGGCCCCGCGCGCAAGGGCGTTCGCCTCCGGCGTCCTCACCAGCTGGCGCTTCCCCACCGAACTGCACGACCTGGGCGTCCTGGCCGCCAGCGAACTGGTCGCCAACTCCCTGCAGCACGGCACCCCGCCCATGCGCCTGCGTCTGCGCCGCACCGATCGCCGGCTGATCATCGAGGTCACCGACGGCGACGACCACCTCCCGCGCCGCCGCCGCGCGGAACCGGGGGACGAGTCGGGCCGGGGCATCGCCATCGTCGCGACGATCGCGTCCAGCTGGGGATCGAGACGGACACCGGGCGGCGGCAAGGCGGTCTGGTGCGAGTTCGTCCTGCCGAAGGCGGCGGCCTGACCGGGGCACGAAGGCGGCCGCCCCGCCGGAAACCGGAGGCGGCCGCCACCCGGAGGTGACGGCCGCCGCCCACTCAGGCCGCAGCCCGCTCAGGCCTCCGCGGGCACGGCCTCCGCGGCCGCTCCGCCCCGGGTGACCACCCGGCTCCTGCCCCGCCACGGATGGTCCTGCGCAGGGGTGAGCAGCCGCCCCAGCCGCACCGCCAGGACGCTGATCCCCAGCGAGAACAACAGGAACGTCACGACGTACGGCCCGTGCAGCGAGGCCGCCATCGGCCCGCCCACCGCCGGCCCGACGGCCAGCGCGAGCTGCTTCACCAGGGCGAAAGCCGAGTTGTACTGCCCCGCCAACCCTTCCGGCGCGAGATCGGCGACCAGCGGCGCGACCGTCGGCGACAGCATCGCCTCACCGAGCCCGAACAGGGCGTACGTCGTGACGAACGCCGCCGTCGCCATCTCCCGGCTGCCGTGCCCGAGCCCGGCATACCCGGCCACGGCCCAGGCCACGGCCCAGATCAGACCGACGCCCGCGATCACCCGGGACCGCCGCCGGCGCTCGACGAACTTCAGCACGGCGAACTGCGCGACGACGATCACCAGCGTGTTGGCGGCCAGCGCGGTGCCGAGCGCGGACGTCGAGATCCCGGCGGCCTCGACCCCGTACGCGGCCAGCCCCGACTCGAACTGCCCGTAGCAGGCGAAGAACAGCACGAAGCCCAGCACCGACAGCTGCACCATGGCCCGGTTGCCGAGCAGCTGCTTCCAGCTGCCCCGCGCCGAGCGCGCCGGTGCGCCCTCGACGCGCGGCGAGCGCGGCATCCGCACCGTCGCCATCACGGCCACCAGCAGCAAGAACACCGCCGCCTCGATCGAGAACAGCAGGGTGAACGACGCGACGCGCGTAGAGTCGACGAGATGGCCGCCGATGAGCCCGCCGACGCCCAGCCCCAGGTTCTGCAGGAAGAACTGCACGGCGAACGCCCGCGACCTGGTGTCCGCCGTCGAGCAGTCCACGATCATCGTCGCGAGCGCCGGCTGCATCACGGCCTGCCCGGCCCCGAGCGCGGCGGCCGACAGCAAGACAGCCGTCGCGTCACCCGCGAGTCCCAGGCTCAGCGCCCCCGCGGCGGCCGTGACGAGGGCGGCGAGCAGCACCGGCAGCGGGCCGCGCCGGACGATGGCCCGCCCGGCGAACGGCAGCACGACCAGCGCGGCCACGGCGAACACGGCGAGCACCAGGCCCGCCGTCATGGCGCCCAGTCCCCGCACCTGCGCCACGTAGACGTACAGGTAGGGGACCGTGAAGCCGAGGCCGAAAGCGCTGAGTGCGTTGCCCACGTGGATCCGGCGCATCGCTGCGCCCATCGCCCTGGTCACGTTCACCTCTCTCACACGGTTGGTGCGGTCAGTACTTAGCACCAAAGACTTCAAAGCTAAAGTTCGAAGCTAAACATTACATCCCGAAGGACTTCAACGCCAACCGGCCCCATGCGATACTTGGGCCCATGGGCGACACACCCGGCACCCTCGGCCTCAGCGGCGAGCCGACCCTCGACGAGCAGATCGCCGCCTACCAGCGCGAGTTCCGGGACCTCGACCCCCAGGTCGAGAAGATCGTCTCGGCGCTGTCCCGCCTGAACCGCCGCATGAACGTCGCCTACGGCCGCCAGACCGCCGCCCTCGGCATCAGCAACGCCGAGTGGGAGGTCCTCAAGGCCCTCGTCCTGTCCGGCGCCCCCTACCGCCTGGGCCCGAGCGACCTCGCCAAGCGCCTCGGCCTGACGCCGGCCGCGATGACCCACCGCATCGACCGCATGGTCACCGAGGGCCTGGTCACCCGGGAACGCGACGAGTCGAACCGGGTGCGGGTGATCGTCGAGCTGACCGCGGAGGGCCGCGAGAAGTGGCTCGAGGCGATGCGCCTGGCGTCGGTCTTCGAGGAGGACCTGCTCCAGGACCTCAGCCCGCGGGAGCGCACGGCCCTCGGTGAGGTCCTCACCCGCCTGCTGCGCAGGGTGGAGCACGCGCAGCCGGACGCCGGCGGGCGTCTCAGCGACCTCGACTAAAAGATCTTGACAGGGGGCGCTTGACAGCCCCCTCGGGTATCCGTAAGGTTCTTCGGGTTGCCGCGGGGGCGTAACGCTTCTGCGACAGCACCTCCGCCGCGCTAGCGGCACCAAACCACAGCACGACCTTTCCCAGCCGGGATGAATTCGGCGTTCCCGAATTCTGCTCGAATTGGGGGCCGGCAGCCCGATTAGGAACTGCCGACCGGATCCGCTAAGGTTTGAGACGTCGGAACGGCCCAACGGCCGGGAAGGCAACTCCCGCTGACTGGGAATCAGACGCCGAAAGGATCTGATAGAGTCGGAAACGCAAGACCGAAGGGAAGCGCCCGGAGGAAAGCCCGAGAGGG
>NZ_JBFADM010000007.1:165499-181993 GCF_040641355.1 Streptomyces sp. NPDC020996 | reverse complement strand
CGCCGCAGCGCCCGCCGCGCAGGCGGCCGGGGAGGACGACGACGTCGTGGTGTACCCGGCCTCCGTCCTGCCGGGCGGGCAGGTCACCGTGCACGCGGCGGCGTGTGGCGGCCACGGTAAGGCCACGGGTGACGCCGACGCGGTGGGCGGCGGTTCCTTCCCGCTGACGTCCGACGGGTCCGGGGGCGACGCGACCGGCCGGTTCGAGGTGCCGCCGAGCGCGCAGCCGGGGACGTACGAGATCGTCGCGAAGTGCGACGGGGACGGACGGGAGGTCTCCGGCGACCTTGTCGTCTCGATGGACCCGGCCCGTGAGCGGGTGCACCCCAGGGGAAGTGTCAAGACGGGGGTCGGCGGCGCGTTGGGCCCCGATCCCGTGCAGACCGCGGCCGGCGTGACGGCTCTCGCCGTCGCCGCCGCGGGCGGTACCTGGCTCCTGCATCGCCGGGCGAGAGGCGACGGGATCTGACGGGCACCCTCCGCTGCCCGTCGCCGGTACCGCATCTCCCCTCCCCCTCCGAGTCCGACGCCCCTCGCGGCCCGGAGGGGGTACGGGGTCCGTCCCAGCTCACGAGGAGGGTCCGCCATGCGCAGGTTCGGCGCGTCCGGGATCGGCCCACGCAGGTTCGGCGGGTCCCGGTTCGGCGCACCCGCAGCCGACGCGCCGGGGACCGGCACCCCCGCGTTCCGCAGGGGCGGCGGCCGGCGCCGGTTCGGCAACGCCGTCATAGGGGCCGTCACCGCGGCGGCCCTCTGCTCGGGCGCGTGGCTGCTGCGCAACGGCACCGAGGCGCACCAGCCGCCGCAGCCGTCCGCGGCCCAGGCGCACTCGGCTCGGGACGGCGACCGGCCCGGCGTCCCCGCGCTGCCGCCCTCGCCGCCCGAGCGGATCCGCATTCCCGCGATCCGCGTGGACGCCCCCCTCATGGGTCTCGGCCTCACCCCGGCGGGCAGCCTCGACGTGCCGCCCGCCGCGCAGCGCAACCTCGCCGGCTGGTACCGGGCCGGCACCGCGCCGGGCGAGACGGGCACGGCGATCGTCGCCGGCCACGTCGACAACTCCGACGGGCCGGCCGTCTTCTACCGTCTCGGTGCCCTGAAGAAGGGCGCCGCCGTGGAGGTGGAGCGGCGGGACGGCAGCGTCGCCGTCTTCACCGTGGACGCCGTGGAGGTCTACGACGCCGGGCACTTCCCCGACGAGAAGGTGTACGGCGCGGCGAAGCGGCCCGAGCTGCGGGTGATCACCTGCGGCGGGGGCTACTCACGGGCGACCGGCTACCGGGGCAACGTGGTCGTCTTCGCCCACCTGACCGGCAGCCGCTGACCGGGACGGACACCGGCAGACTACGGACGGGAGAGCCGGCCGACAGGCCACGGACGCCTTCGCCGCCCCGGTCGTAGACGATGCCGCCTGCACCGAACCCAGGGTCGGGCCGGCGGCCGGCGCCTCCCGGACGGGCCCGTTCCCCCCTCACACCGCCCGCCGTTCGCCCGCGCCGAACCCTCACAACCCCCCGCCCACCAGCACGCCGAACCCTCACACCCCCCGCCCTCCCGCACTGAGGGCAGCGTTCCGCACGGGAAACAGAGGTGATGTTGCCGGGTAACACCGACCCCGCAGGCTCCTGGACATGACCTCGAATACGCGTGTGGTGGTGATCGGCGCCGGCCTCGCGGGCGTCCGTCTCGCCCGGCGGCTCGGCGAGCTCGGCACGCCGGTCACGCTGATCGGCGAGGAGGAACACCGCCCGTACAACCGGGTGCTGCTCGCCGAGGTGCTCGCCGGCCGCTTCGGACCCGACGTGATCGCGCTGCCGGGGGTCGCGCCCGCGGAGCTGGTCCGCGCCCGGGTCACCGGCATCGACCGGGCCGCGCGGACCGTCAGCTGCGCGGACGGCTCCGTGATCGGGTACGGCACGCTGGTGCTCGCCACCGGATCCAACCCGGTGCTGCCGCCGCTGCGCGGTCTGTTCACCGGCGAGCGGCACGAACTGCCGCAGGGCGTGCACGCGTTCCGCACGATGGACGACTGCCTGGGGCTGTCCAAGGCGGTGCGGCCGGGCGCGCGGGCGGTCGTCATCGGCGGCGGGCTGCTCGGCGTCTCCGCCGCCCGGGCGCTGTCCCGGCGCGGGGCGCAGGTCGTCCTCGCCCAGCAGTCCGAGCGCCTGATGGAGCGTCAGCTCGACCCGAACGCGTCCCGGCTCGTGCGCCGGCACCTCACGGACCTGGGCGTCGAGGTGCACACCGAGTGCCGGGTACGGGACGTGCGCTGCGTCGGCGGCGCGGTCCGCTCGGTCGAACTGCACGACGGCTACGCGCTCGACGCCGACCTGGTGGTGCTGGCCTGCGGGGTGCACCCGCGGGTGGGTCTCGCCCGGACCGCCGGGTTGGAGGTCCGCAAGGGCGTCGTCGTCGACGGTGAACTGCGCACCTCCGAGCCGCACATCCGGGCGATCGGGGACTGCGTGCAGTACGACGGCAGCGTGTACGGGCTGGCCGCGCCGGCGCTCGAACAGGCCGACGTGCTGGCCGAGTCGCTGGCCGGGGACCCGGACGCGCGCTACACCGGCACCCGTTCACTGACCCGGCTCACCCTCGCCGGGCACACCGGCTCCGACCTCGCCGGGCGCACCGACTTCGACCTCGCCGCGTTCGGCGAGACGGAGGCCCGGCCCGGCGACGACGTCGTGCAGCTCGCCGACGCCACCCGCGGCACCTACCGCAAGGTCGTCGTCCGCGACGACCGCCTGGTCGGCGGGGTCCTGGTCGGCGAACTCGGCACCGTCGGCGCGCTCGCCCGCGCCTGGGAGGGAGCGGAGCCGCTGCCCTCCGACGGCGGCCCCCTGCTCCACCTGCTCACCAACGATGGAGGCTCCTGAATGACCGCCACCCCGGGGGCCACCCCCACGATCGTGCTCGTCGGCCACGGCATGGTCGGCCAGCGCTTCCTCGAGGCGCTCGCCGAGCGCGGCCTGACCGCCACGCACCGTGTGGTCGTGCTGTGCGAGGAACCGCGTCCCGCGTACGACCGCGTGCAGCTCACCTCGTACTTCTCGGGCCGTACGCCCGAGGAACTGTCGCTGACGGACATGGAGTTCATCGACTCCCACGGCATCGAGCTGCACATCGGCGACCCGGCGGAGAGCATCGACCGGGAGGCGCGGAAGGTGACCGCCCGCTCCGGTCTCGTCGTCGGCTACGACGTGCTGGTGCTGGCCACCGGCTCCTACCCGTTCGTCCCGCCGGTGCCCGGCAAGGACGCCGAGGGCTGCTTCGTCTACCGCACCATCGAGGACCTGCTCGCCATCGAGGAGTACGCGGGGCGGCGCGCGACCAGTGGCGCGGTGGTCGGCGGCGGTCTGCTCGGCCTGGAGGCCGCGGGCGCGCTGAAGGGGCTCGGACTCGACGCGCACATCGTGGAGTTCGCGCCGCGCCTGATGCCGGTCCAGGTCGACGAGGGCGGCGGCGCGGCGCTGCTGCGCACCATCGAGGAGATGGGGCTGAGCGTCCACACGGGCGTGGGCACGCAGGAGATCCTGACCGACGCCGACGGCGCGGTCACCGGCATGAGGCTGTCGGACGGCTCCGAACTGGCCACCGACATGGTGGTGTTCAGCGCCGGGGTGCGCCCCCGCGACCAGCTGGCCCGCGACTGCGGCCTGACCGTCGGCGAGCGGGGCGGCATCGCGGTCGACGAGCGGTGCCGGACCGTCGCCGACCCGCACGTGTTCGCGATCGGCGAGTGCGCGCTGGCCGTCGACGGCCGGGTGTACGGTCTGGTCGCCCCCGGCTACGAGCAGGCAGAGACGGCCGCCGCGACGATCGCCGAGGACGAGGCCGGGCAGCCGGCGTTCACCGGCGCCGACCTGTCGACCAAGCTGAAGCTGCTCGGCGTGGACGTGGCGTCCTTCGGCGACGCGCACGGCACGGCCGAGGACTGCCTGGACGTCGTCTACTCCGACTCCCGCGCGGGCCTGTACAAGAAGCTGGTCATCGGCCGCGACGGCACGCTGCTCGGCGGCATCCTGGTCGGCGACGCGGAGGCGTACGGCACGCTGCGCGCGCTGACCGGGTCGGTGCCGCCGGTCTCGCCCGAGTCGCTGGTGCTGCCCGCGGGCTCGGGGGGCGGCGACCGGCTCGGCCCGTCCGCCCTGCCGGACGAGGCGATCATCTGCTCGTGCCACAACGTCTCCAAGGGCACGATCCGCGGCGCGGTCACCGAGCACCGGTGCACGACCGTGCCCGAGGTGAAGAAGTGCACCAAGGCCGGTACCGGGTGCGGCAGTTGCGTGAAGGTGCTGGGCCAGTTGGTCACCGCCGAGCTGGAGGCGAGCGGCGTCGAGGTCGACAAGGGCCTGTGCGGCTGCTTCGCGCAGACCCGCGAGGAGCTGTACGAGATCGTCCTCGCCCTGCGCGTCAACACCTTCCAGGACCTCCTCGACCGCTACGGCCGGGACGGCGCCCGGGGCGGCGACGGCTGCGAGGTCTGCAAGCCGGCCGTCGCCTCGATCATCGCCTCCCTCGCCCCCACGATCGGAGCGAGCGGCTACGTCCTGGACGGCGAGCAGGCGGCCCTGCAGGACAGCAACGACCACTTCCTCGCCAACCTCCAGAGGAACGGCTCGTACTCGGTCGTGCCGCGCATCCCCGGCGGTGAGATCACCCCGGAGAAGCTGATCGTGATCGGGGAGATCGCCCGCGACTTCGGCCTCTACACGAAGATCACCGGCGGTCAGCGGATCGACATGTTCGGCGCCCGCGTCGAACAACTGCCACTGATCTGGGCGCGGTTGGTGGACGCCGGCTTCGAGTCGGGCCACGCCTACGGCAAGGCGCTGCGCACCGTGAAGTCGTGCGTGGGCCAGACCTGGTGCCGCTACGGCGTCCAGGACTCGGTCCGCATGGCGATCGACCTGGAGCTGCGCTACCGCGGCCTGCGCTCCCCGCACAAGCTGAAGTCGGCGGTGTCGGGCTGCGCCCGCGAGTGCGCGGAGGCCCAGTCGAAGGACTTCGGCGTCATCGCCACCGCGAGCGGCTGGAACCTGTACGTCGGCGGGAACGGCGGCGCCACCCCGCGCCACGCGGACCTGCTCGCGCAGGACCTGTCCGACGAGGAGCTCATCCGCCTGATCGACCGGTTCCTGATGTTCTACATCCGCACCGCCGACCGCCTGGAGCGCACCTCGGCCTGGCTGGAGCGGATCCCCGGCGGGCTGGACCACGTGCGGGAGGTGGTCGTGGAGGACTCCCTCGGCATCTGCGAGGAACTGGAGTCCCTGATGGCCGCGCACGTCGCGAACTACCGCGACGAGTGGGCGGAGACCATCGGCGACCCCGAGAAGCTCGCCCGGTTCGTGTCCTTCGTCAACGCGCCCGACACCCCCGACCCGGTCGTCGGCTTCGTGCCCGAACGCGACCAGATCAAGCCCGACCTGCCCCTGCTGTCCATCGGCATGCGTCCCACCGAAGACCTCCTGGAAGGAAGCGCCCGGCGATGACCCTGGCACCCGAGACGACCGACCTGAGGATCCAGCTCCAGCTGGAGGAGGGCTGGTTCACGGTCTGCGAGCTCGACCGGCTGCTCCCCGGCCGGGGCGTGGCGGCCCTGCTTCCGGACGGCCGCCAGGTCGCCCTGTTCCGCGACCGCGGCGGCCGGCTGTACGGCATCGACAACCGCGACCCGTTCTGCGGCGCGGCGGTGCTCTCCCGCGGCCTGACCGGCACCCACCGGGGCCGCCCGTTCGTCGCCTCGCCCCTGCTGAAGCAGCGGTTCGACCTGGCGTCGGGGCAGTGCCTGGACGACGAGTCGGTGCGCGTGGCCACCTACGGGGTGCGGGCCGCCTGAGAAGGATCCCCGGCCGATCGTTCGCGGGCAGAGGAAGGAGGCAGGGCAGGGCCACCGGGCCGACTCGGTCGGCAGACCCCGGCGGGCCGGGACGGTGACTGCGGAGGGGCCGGCGCGGAGGGGTTTCCCTGCGCGGCCCCGCCCCAGCGCGGCCGTCGGCGGTGCTGCGCCGTTCAGGCCGTATGCGCCGCCCACCGCGCCCACAGCGGGAGCAACAGCAGCGCGACGACCGAGCTCTTGACGACGAGGGCGGCGGAGATGTCGACCCCGACGTCGTAGCGCTGGGCGAAGATGAACAGGTTCTGCGGCGCGGGCATGGCCGCGATCAGGACGAGGTAGCCGAGCCACTGGCCGCCGACGCCGAAGAGGTCGTGGCACACCAGGTAGGTGATCAGCGGGAACGCGACACACTTGAAGGCGATGATCCACATCTCCTCCGGGGTGGTGCCCCGTACCCTCAGGCCGCTGCCGCCGAGGTGCAGTCCCAGGGCGAACAGCGCCACGGGCGAGGCGCTGTCGCCGACGAACGCGAAGCTGTCGAGCACCGCACCCGGCACGGTCACGGGCATCAGGTTGAGCACGACGCCGGCGTTGCAGGCGACGACGACGGGGGTCGTCAGTGAGGCGGTGACGGCGGATCCGAGCCGTCGTGCGGGTCTGCCGACGCGGTCCGGGCGCCCCAGCTCCATGATCGAGATGACCACGAGGGACAGGACGCAGACCTGGAACAGCAGGACGGGGAAGATCGGTGCCGCGTTCCCGAACAGCATGATGAACACCGGCACGGCGAAGTAGGCCGTGTTCACCTGGACGGCCGCCATGATGCGCAGCGCCACACCGCGGGGATCGCGTACTCCCGTGGCCCCGGCCACCGCCCCGGTGAGGACGGCCGCGACGGCGGCCGCGGCCGCGTAGCCGGTGATGGCCCGCCAGTCGAACAGCGTCCCCAGGTCGCTGCGGTAGATGTTCCCGAACAGGAAACAGGGCACGGCGAAGAGGAAGGCGTAGTCCGCGAAGACCTTCGCACTCTCGGCCGGCACCACCTTCCGCCTCGCGAGGACGACCCCGCAGCCGAAGGCCAGCACCACCGGCGCCAGCTTCTCCAGAGCCTCCACCGCCCCCATGCACGCGCCCCCCGTTCTTCGTCACCGCATGCTCACGTCATCGCCGCGACCGGCGCGCATGGTCACGCGTACGACACCCCGGTCAGCCGCTCGGAGGCGGCCCACAGCCGCTCGCCGATCGCGTCGTCGACGGTCCAGGGCGCCCGCCAGGACGGTGCGGGCGCGCCGCGCCACATCGCGAAGGACGGGCCGGTGAAGGAGTCGGGGCGCACGCCGGGGGCGGTGGCGGCGTACAGGACGGGCAGGGCGCCCGCCTCGGCAGGCTGCGCGAAGAGCCGGTTGCCGAGTGTGACGATCCGCTCGGCCGTCCGTCGTCCCGCCATCCGCGGACCGGCGGCCTGGAGGTTGGTGGCCGCGTATCCGGGGTGGGCGGCGGCCGCCACCACGTCCGCGTCGTGCGCCGCGAACCGGCGCGCGAGTTCGTGCGTGAAGAGCAGGTTGGCGGTCTTGGAGCGGGCGTAGGCGAGCCAGCGGTGGTAGCGGCGCTCGCTGTTGAGGTCGCGGATGTCGATGTTGGCGAGCGCGTGCATCAGGCTGGAGACGGTCACCACGCGGGCGCCGGGGGTGGCGAGCAGGACGGGCGCGAGCAGTCCGGTGAGCGCGAAGTGTCCCAGGTGGTTGACGCCGAACTGGGTCTCGAACCCGTCGGCGGTCGTCCCGTACGGCAGCGCCATCACCCCGGCGTTGTTGACCAGCAGGTCGAGCCGCTCGTGGCGGAAGCCGTCCGCGAACTCCCGGACCGAGCGCAGGTCGGCCAGGTCCAGCCGGGCGCACTCGACCGCCGCGCCCGGCACCTCGCCGGCGATCCGGCCGGCCGCCTCGGCACCGCGTGCCTCGCTGCGGCAGGCCAGCACCACGCGGGCGCCCCGGCGCGCCAGCTCCCGGGCGGTGACGTAGCCGAGCCCGCTGTTGGCGCCGGTGACGACGGCGGTCCGGCCGCTCTGGTCGGGGACGGCGCTCGCGTTCCAGTCGGCCATCGACAGTCTCCCTAGGACGGACTCGGGACGGACTCGGGTGCGGGCCTTTGGCGTACGGGCCCGGTGTCTCCAAGGTACGGAAAGGGGCGGCACCCCCGCACAAGGGTGCCGCCCCTTCTGATGCGCACCGGAGCCGTCCCCGATCGGTCTGGTCGGGGACCGGAGACGGCTCCGGAGCGGGTGGAGGGCCGGTGAGGGAGGCCGGCCCTTCCGGTGGGACCCGGAGCCGCCCCCGATCGGTCTGGTCGGGGACCGGAGACGGCTCCGGAGCCGTTGGGGGGCCGGTGAGGGGGCCGGCCCCCGGGTCAGCGGTGGTCGCTGCCCTCCGACTGGGTGGCCGCGCGACCGGCCTCCAGTCGGGCCACGGGGATGCGGAACGGCGAGCAGGAGACGTAGTCCAGACCCACCTCGTGGAAGAAGTGGACCGACTCCGGGTCACCGCCGTGCTCGCCGCACACGCCGAGCTTCAGGTCCGGGCGGGTCTCCCGGCCGGCCTTCGCGGCGGCCCGCACCAGGGAGCCGACGCCGTCCTTGTCGATCGTCTCGAACGGCGACACCCCGAAGATGCCCTTCTCCAGGTAGGCCGTGAAGAACGAGGCCTCCACGTCGTCCCGGGAGAAGCCCCACACCGTCTGGGTGAGGTCGTTGGTGCCGAAGGAGAAGAACTCCGCGGCCTCGGCGATCTGGCCGGCGGTCAGCGCGGCGCGCGGCAGCTCGATCATCGTGCCGATCGCCAGCTTCAGCTCGGTGCCGGTGGCCTCCTGGACCTCGGCGATGACCTGGTCGGCCTCCTCGCGGACGATCTCCAGCTCCTGGACCGTGCCGACGAGCGGGATCATGATCTCCGCGCGCGGGTCGCCCTTGGCGTTCTTGCGCTCGGCCGCGGCCTCGGCGATGGCGCGGACCTGCATCGTGAACAGGCCCGGGATGACCAGGCCGAGGCGCACGCCGCGCAGGCCCAGCATCGGGTTCTGCTCGTGCAGCCGGTGCACCGCCTGGAGCAGGCGCAGGTCGTTCTCGTGCGGGTCCTTGCGGGCCTCGGCGAGGGCGACGCGCACCGACAGCTCGGTGATGTCGGGCAGGAACTCGTGCAGCGGCGGGTCGAGCAGGCGGATGGTGACGGGCAGGCCGTCCATCGCCTCGAACAGCTCGACGAAGTCCTGCTTCTGCAGCGGCAGCAGCTGCTTCAGCGACTCCTCGCGCTCGGCGTCCGTGTCGGCCAGGATCAGCCGCTCCACCAGCTCGCGCCGGTCGCCGAGGAACATGTGCTCGGTGCGGCACAGGCCGATGCCCTGGGCGCCGAACCGCCGCGCGCGCAGCGCGTCCTCGGCGTTGTCGGCGTTGGCGCGCACCCGCAGGCGGCGCTTGCGGTCGGCGAACGCCATGATCCGGTGCACGGCCTCGACCAGTTCGTCGGCGTCGTCGGCGCCGGCGTGCATGCGACCCTCGAAGTACTCCACGACCGGCGACGGCACGACCGGGACCTCGCCGAGGTAGACCTTGCCGGTGGAGCCGTCGATGGAGATGAGGTCGCCCTCCTCCACCACGTGCCCGCCGGGCACGGTCATCCGGCGCCGCTTGGTGTCGACCTCGAGCTCCTCGGCGCCGCACACGCAGGTCTTGCCCATGCCGCGCGCGACCACGGCCGCGTGCGAGGTCTTGCCGCCGCGGGAGGTGAGGATGCCCTCGGCCGCGATCATGCCGTCGAGGTCGTCGGGGTTGGTCTCGCGGCGGACCAGGATGACCTTCTCGCCCGAGCGCGACCACTTCACGGCGGTGTACGAGTCGAAGACCGCCTTGCCGACCGCGGCGCCCGGCGAGGCCGCGATGCCCCGGCCGACCTGCTCGGTCTTGGCGTGCTCGTCGAAGCGCGGGAACATCAGCTGCGCGAGCTGGGCGCCGTTGACGCGCTGCAGCGCCTCGGTCTCGTCGATCAGGCCCTGGTCGACCAGCTGGGTGGCGATGCGGAAGGCGGCGCCGGCGGTGCGCTTGCCGACGCGGGTCTGCAGCATCCACAGCTGGCCGCGCTCGATGGTGAACTCGATGTCGCAGAGATCCTTGTAGTGGTTCTCCAGGGTCTCCATGATCTGCATGAGCTGGTCGTACGACTTCTTGTCGATCCGCTCCAGCTCCGCGAGCGGGACGGTGTTGCGGATGCCCGCGACCACGTCCTCGCCCTGCGCGTTCTGCAGGTAGTCGCCGTAGACGCCCTGGTGGCCGGAGGCGGGGTCGCGGGTGAAGGCGACGCCGGTGCCGGAGTCGGGGCCGAGGTTGCCGAAGACCATCGAGCAGACGTTGACCGCGGTGCCCAGGTCGTGCGGGATGCGCTCCTGACGGCGGTAGAGCTTGGCACGGTCGCCGTTCCAGGAGTCGAAGACCGCCTTGATGGCGAGGTCCATCTGCTCGCGCGGGTCCTGCGGGAAGTCCCGGCCGGCCTCCTTCTTGACGATCTTCTTGAAGGTGGTGACCAGCTTCTTGAGGTCGGCGGACTCCAGCTCGGTGTCGACCGTGACCTGCTTGGCCGCCTTGGCCTTGTCGAGCGCGTCCTCGAAGAGGTCGCCGTCGACGCCGAGGACGGTCTTGCCGAACATCTGGATCAGTCGCCGGTAGGAGTCCCAGGCGAACCGCTCGTCACCGGCCTGCTTGGCCAGGCCCTGGACCGACTTGTCGGACAGGCCGATGTTCAGGACGGTGTCCATCATGCCCGGCATGGAGAACTTCGCCCCGGAGCGGACCGACACGAGGAGGGGGTTGTCGGCCTGCCCCAGCTTCTTGCCCATCTTCTGCTCGAGGGCGGAGAGGTGCGCACTCACCTCGTCACGCAGTGCCGCCGGTTCCTCGCCGCTGTCGAGGTAGACCTTGCAGGCCTCGGTGGTGATGGTGAAGCCGGGCGGGACCGGGAGGCCGAGGTTGGTCATCTCGGCGAGGTTGGCGCCCTTGCCGCCGAGGAGGTCCTTGAGGTCCTTGTTGCCCTCGGTGAAGTCGTAAACGAACTTCACGCCCTCAACGCTGTTGGCCTGCGCGGCTACGTGGGGTTCTTTGTTTTCCGACACGGGTCTCGACTCCTCGAGGACGCGGTGGCTGCCCTGACGGCGAGGAACATACCCAGATCGAAGGCCCATGGGTACGTCCACTTGCGCGTCATGCGCCCGTAACCAGTCGGCTGCCAGCGGATCGAAAGTCAAAGCTTGGCAAGCGACAACGGGCGAGTGTTTTCACTTCTTGAACACATCAACCCCCATAGAGGCTCCCAGAGCGCTCATCTGAGCAGCTTTGAGCACGCCTGATTTCGATCGATGAACGATCAAGTGATGGCACTGAGTGCCACCCCTTGGAAAAGTGCAGTCGTGCAAGATCCGCTCATCTGAGCGCAACCCTTATCAAGGGTGGCGAGAATCACGCTCCCGCGGAGGGTCCGGTTTCACCATGCGGACGCGTCCTGGAACGGAAACACGCGCGTCACGCGCCCGTACGTCACACCGTCACACATCTCGCGGAAGATCACACCCCGAGCGCCCGCAGCCGCTCCTCCGCCGCCTCCGGCGCGTACAGGTGCTCCACGACCAGCGCACCGGCCCCCACCAGCGCCGCCCGCTCGCCCAGCCGCGAGGTGACGACGTCCAGATGAGCGGTGGAGCGCGGCAGCGCCCGCTGGTAGAGCAGTTCGCGCACGCCGGTGAGGAAGGGGGTTCCGGCCAGATCGCCGGCGATCATCAGCACCCCGGGGTTGAGCAGTGTCACCACGGTCGCCAGCACGTCCCCGACCCGCCGTCCGGCCTCCCGCGCGAAGCCGACCGCGTCCGGGTGCCCGGCCGCCAGCAGGTCGCGCACGTCCGAGCCGGACTCGGCCGGCACACCGGCCTCCGCCAGCCGCCGCGCCACCGCCCAGCCGCTGGCGACGGCGGCGAGACAGCCGTAGGAACCGCAGCGGCAGAGTGCCTCCGCGCCCACCCGGATGTGCCCGATGTCGCCGGCGCCCCCGTCGACGCCGCGGTAGACGGAGCCGCCGACGACGACCCCGGCGCCGATCCCGGTGGACACCTTGACCAGCACGAACGCCGAGCAGTCGGGGTATCCGGCGCGCTGTTCGCCGTACGCCATGAGGTTGGCGTCGTTGTCGACCAGGACGGGGACCGCCGGGGCGCCGGTGCGTTCGGTGAACGCCCTGGCCAGGCGGCCGGTTATGTCGTAGCCGTCCCAGCCCGGCATCATCGGCGGCTGCACCACCCGGCCGGTCTCGCTGTCGACGGGCCCGGGCACCGCGAGCCCGATGCCGCAGACGTCCCCGGCGCGCCGTCCGGCCTTCTCCAGCAACCCGGCGAACCAGCCGCCGAGTTCGCCCAGCACGGCGTCCGGGCCGTCCTCGACGGACTGCGCGCCCGCCTGCTCGGCGAGGATCTCGCCGTTCAGCGACAGGACGGCGGCGCGGGCGTGGCGGGTGTCGAGGTCGGCGGCGAGGACGACGGCGTGCTCGTCGTCGAACTCCAGGGTGATGGAGGGGCGGCCGCCCAGCGGCGAGTCGACCGGGCCGCCGGCGCCCTCGCGCAGCCAGCCCGCGCGGAAGAGGCGGTCCAGGCGCTGGCCGACGGTGGCCCGGGACAGTCCGGTGGCCTGCTGGAGCGCGCCGCGCGTGGTGGCCCGCCCGCTGCGCACCAGTTCGAGCAGATCACCGGCGCGAGCCTGTCCTCCCTGTCCTCGTCTCGTCATGCGCACCCCCTTGTGTTTCTCAAGCCTGCATTACATATTGAGTTTTGCGTGTTAAATAGACGTAACCCTACGGTACTCACGACCGAACCGGCCGGCCGTATGTCTTTCGGGGAGCCCCGAGTGGATCGCACCGCCCAACTCACCGCCCGCGTCACCGAGCGAGCCTTCGCATACGATCCGCCCCCGACGGCTTCCCCGACGGCACCCCCGGCGGCCTCTCCGACGACCTCTCCGACGACCTCTCCGGCGGCTTCTCCGGCGGCCTCTCCGGCCGCGGACGCGCTGCACCGCAGGGCGGCGCGCGTGCTGGAGGACAACTGGAGGGGCAGCTCGACGGTGCCCTCCCACAGCCTGTACCCGCACCAGTGGTCGTGGGACTCGGCGTTCATCGCCATCGGCCTCCGGCACCTGTCGCCGTTACGGGCCCAGACGGAGCTGGAGACGCTGCTGGACGCCCAGTGGGGCGACGGACGCATCCCGCACATCGTCTTCAATCCCTCCGTCCCGCTCGACGCGTACTTCCCGAGCCCCGACTTCTGGCGCTCCTCGACCGCGGGGCGCGCTGCGGGCGCCCCGCGCACCGTACAGACCTCCGGCATCGTGCAGCCACCGGTGCACGCGCTGGCGGCCTGGCTGGTGCACCGCGCCGATCCGGGCCTGTCCCGGGCCCGCTCCTTCCTGGCCCGGGTGTACCCGCGGCTGGCCGCCTGGCACCGCTACCTGATGCACCGGCGGGACCTGGGCGGGGGCGGGCTGGCGTCCGTCGTGCACCCCTGGGAACAGGGGATGGACAACAGCCCCTGCTGGGACGCGCCGCTGAGCCGGGTCACGCCCGCCCCGGCCCGCTCCTTCCGCCGCGCCGACCTCGCCCACGGCTCGCCCGAGGACCGGCCGACGGACCTGGACTACGGGCGCTACGTGCGGCTGGCGGCCGACTACCGGGACCGGGGGTACGCCGACCGGCCGGTCACGGAAGCCGTACGCCCGGGCGGCGGGGCGGGGGTGGGCTTCGCCGTCGAGGACCCGTGCTTCAACGCCCTGCTCATCGCCTCCGAGCACGCGCTGGCCCGGATCGCGCGGGAGCTGGGGGCCACCGGCACGGCCCGGCACGCGCGCGCACAGCGGCTGACGTCGGTCCTCGTGGACCGGCTGTGGGACCCGGCGGAGGGCATGTTCTTCTGCCGGGACGTGGTGAGCGGCGAGCGGATCCCCGAGCGGAGCGTGTCCGGCCTGGTCCCGCTGCTGCTGCCCACCCTGCCCCGCGAGGTCGCCGCCGCCCTGGTGCGCACGGCCGACGGCGAGCACTTCGGGCTCGGCACCGCCACCCGCCTGGTCCCCAGCTACGACCTGCTCGGCGAGGCGTTCGACCCGCACCGCTACTGGCGGGGGCCGGCCTGGTTCAACACCGGCTGGCTGCTGGAGCGCGGGCTGCGCACGCACGGCGAGCGGGAGCGGGCCGACGCGCTGCGTACGGCGGTGCTCGACCTGGCCGGCGCCACCGGCTTCGCGGAGTACGTCGACCCGTACACCGGCGAGGCGTGCGGGGCGAGCGGCTTCAGCTGGACCGCCGCCCTCACGCTGGATCTGCTCCACTCGCGCCCCGGACACGCCGTGTCCGCCACGGGCGCGCGCACGTTCGAGACGAGTGATCAGGGAGTAAGGGGAGGCGACCGGGGATGACGGACCGGCACCATCTGCTCGTGCACGGCGGGACCTTCGCGGCCGTGGGCGACGGCGGGGACATCAGCGGTGTCGTCCGGGGAGCCGGCTCCCCGGACGGGTTGTTCGTGCGCGACGCCCGGCACCTCAGCCGTTGGCAGCTGACGGTCGACGGCGCGGTGCCGGAGGCGCTCACGCCGGTCGCGGACGGGGACACGGCGCGCTGTGTCCTCGTCCCGCGCGGCGGGCGCCAGGAGCCGCCCGCGTACACGGTCTTCCGGGAGCAGGCCGTCGGCGACGGCGCGTTCGTCGAGTCGGTGCGGGTGACCAGCAACCGCCCGGTGGCGACGACCGTCCGCCTCGCGGTCACCGCGGACGCCGATTTCACCGACCAGTTCGAGCTGCGCTCGGACCACCGCACCTACGCCAAGACCGGTGCGGTGCGCCACCGCCGGGTCCTCGACGACGGGGTGGAGTTCGGCTACCGGCGCGGCGAGTGGCAGTCGTGTACGACCGTGACGGCCGAGCCCGCCCCGGACGGCGTGGAGGAGACGGGCACGGGCGCCCGCCGCCTGGTGTGGACGCTGGAGCTGCCGCCGCACGGCACGGTGGAGCTGGCGCTGCGGGTGGCGGCGCGCCCGCACGGGGCGACGAGCGAGCCGTGGGTGCCCGCCTCCCCCGCCGCGGCCACCGAGCGGCTGCTGGAGCTGGAGGGCGAGTTCGTGGAGGGCGTCGCCTTCCCGACCGGCTGGCCCGAGCTGGCCGCGGCCTGCGCGCGGGGCCTGGCCGACCTCGCCTCACTGCAGGTCCCGGCGACCGGACCGGACGGCGAGGAACTGCGCGTCCCGGCGGCCGGCGCCCCCTGGTTCCTGACCCTGCTGGGCCGGGACGCCCTGCTCACCTCCCTCTTCGCGCTGCCGTACCGCCCGCAGCTGGCCGCCGCCACCCTGCCCGCCCTCGCCGCCACCCAGGCGAGGGAGACCGGCGCGGTCTCGGTGGCCCAGCCCGGCAAGATCGTGCACGAGGTGCGCCACGGCGAGCTGGCGCACTTCGGGCAGGTGCCCTACGGGCGGTACTACGGCTCCGTGGACGCGACGCCGCTGTTCCTGGTGCTGCTGGGCGCGTACGTCGAGCAGACCGGCGACACGGCCCTGGCCCGCCGGCTGGAGCCGCACGCCCGCGCGGCGGTGGGCTGGATGCTCGACCACGGCGGGCTCACCTCACGCGGCTACCTGGTCTACCGCGCCGACCGGGGCGGCCTCGCCAACCAGAACTGGAAGGACTCCCCCGGCGCCATCTGCTCGGCCGACGGCACCCGCGCCACCGGCCCGGTGACGGCGGCGGGGGCCCAGGGGTACGCCTACGACGCGCTGCGCCGCACCGCGCAGGTGGCGCGGACAGTGTGGGACGACGAGGTGTACGCGGCGCTGCTGGAGCAGGCGGCGGCCGATCTGCGCGACCGATTCCAGCGGGACTTCTGGATGCGGGAGCACTCCTTCCCCGCCCTGGCCCTGGACGGGGAGGGCCGCCAGGTGGACGCGCTGGCCTCGGACGCCGGGCATCTGCTGTGGTCGGGCCTGCTGGACAAGGAGTACGGCGAGCAGGTGGGCCGGCGGCTGCTGGAGCCGGACTTCTTCTCCGGCTGGGGGGTGCGCACGCTGGCGGCCGGGCAGCCGGCGTACCACCCGCTGTCGTACCACCGGGGTTCGGTGTGGCCGCACGACAACGCGCTGCTCACGCTGGGGCTGGCCCGCTACGGCCTGCACGACGAGGCCCGCACGGTGGCGCACGCCATGGTGGACGCGGCGACGGCGACCGGACACCGGCTGCCGGAGGTGCTCGCCGGATACGGACGGGACACCCACGCGGAGCCGGTGCCCTACCCGCACGCGTGCGTACGCGAGTCCCGGTCGGCGGCGGCACCACTCGCCCTCCTGACAGCGGTCGGCGGCGCGTAGGCGCTCCGCGCGGGTGGGCGGCGACGACAGGCACCGCCCGGCCAGAGGTGCTCCCCGGGTACGGGCGCCACCCCCACACGGGGCCGGTGCCCCACCCACCCGCACGCCCGCGTGCACGGGCCCCGCTCGACGGCGCACAGACGCCCCGCACGGGGCGCGCGCCGAGCCGGCACCGGCCGCCCGACGTACTCGCCGGGTACTGGCACCGCACCCACCGGGACCCA